>NZ_DASVSI010000147.1:0-45741 GCF_036388155.1 Hymenobacter sp.
GCCTGGAAGATTGAGCCTGCCTCGGCAGGTGGCAACGCCGGCAACAGCTACGGTGGTGGCCAGCAAGCTGCTCCCCGCCCCGCTGCTGCTCAAAACCAGAACCCCACGCTGCGCGCCCAGCCTTCGGCTGCGCCCATCGCCAGCGACGACGACAACGACCTGCCTTTCTAAGGCAGCTTTCGCAGCACCCCGGTAGGGTTGCCAGCAAATCATACTGAATGCCGCTTCCGACTACCGGAGGCGGCATTTTTTGTGGCCAGATTTCGTATACTTCTGCATGGACTTATACGAGCTCATTGCCCGCGGCGAAGGCGAGGAATTGGAATTCAAGCAGAAAACCACCCACCCGCACCGGATTTCACGCACCCTGGCGTCGTTGGCCAACACCCGCGGCGGCCAAGTGCTGGTGGGCGTCGACGACGGCGGACGAATCCTGGGCGTGCGCGACGCGCAGGAGGAAGTATTCGTGCTGCTCGAAGCCGCCACGCACTACGTCGACCCGCCCCTGACGGCGCTGCGCTTTCGCGAAATCGAAACCGATGGCCGCACGGTGCTCATCGTGACCGTGCCGGAAAGCATCAACAAGCCCCACCGGGCCCAGGTGGCCCCCGACGACTGGCGCGGCTACGTGCGCGTGCGCGACTCCAGCGTTCAAACCAGCGGGCTCACCGAGCGGCTGCTGGAGCGCCAGCAGCCCGAGGCCCGGTTCGAGCATCTTCCCTTGAACAAGCAGGAGCTAGCCGTCATCGACTACCTCAAAACGCACCCTCGCATCAATTTAGCGCAGTTTATGAAACTGGTTAACTTCGGTAAGCGGCGGGCCTTTCAAACCCTTATCAAACTGGTGCTGCACGGGTACCTCCGCCACCACGACAAGGAAAAGGAGCCGTACTATACGCTGTAGCTTATACAAGAAAACGGATGTCCCTCGGCCAGAGACCGAGAAACATCCGTTTCGACAAGTTGGCATCTGCTTGGCGCTACTCTTGTTTGCGCGCGCGGGCAACTTTCTTCTCTTCTTTTTCGGCTTTTTTCTCCTTCGTGGTTTTCACGGGCTCTTTCTTTTTCTCTTTGCGGGCGTCTTGTGCTTTGGCCATGATTTAAAAGAAGTTTAGGGGTTAGTAGTCTCTGGGATGCTGATTCCAACGTTCGGCCCGGCCGGCGAGTTGTGCGGGCGAAGGTAAAAATTTCGGGAAAATTAGCTACAGAATGGGCAAGTACCGCTCCCGGATGAGGTGGAGGTGGTGAAGCTCGTGGCCCGGCACGATGAAGAGCAACGCGCGCACGCTGGTCGGGCCGCCATTGGCCGTGCCGCGGCGGTCGAGTTGCTCCTCGGTAAAGGAATCGAACAGGGCTTGGGTAGATGCCCGGGTGGCGTCGTATTCGTTCAAGAGGCTGGCCACGGGGCGGGCATTCGCGCCGCTGTTGGCCACGTATTGGTCTTGGTCGAAGCCGGGCAAATTCTGGCTGTCGCCCCGAGCGAAGCGCATGGCCCGGTAGGCAAAGATGCGCTCGGTATCAATCTGATGTTGGAGCATTTCCTTGAGCGTCCACTTGCCTTCAGCGTAAGATTTCTCAGCCTGGGCTTCGCTCAACTGGTCGAAAATGGCGTGAAATTCTGCGCCAACGGCCCGCAAGGCCTCTCGGGGGTCGGCACCGTCGGGCACTTGATTGATATAGCCGGCGGCGTAGGGCAAAAAGTCTCCTTCCGAAGGGCGGGCAATGGGCATATGCGAGGGCGCTGAAGTAGCAGTGAAAGGCGGAATTGAAGGTGTGGCTTGGTCGCCAGCGTCGGGGACTGAAGGCAGAACCAAAGGCTCAGGCGCCGGCGTGACGGCTGGGGCTGAAGCTGTTGGCACAAGTGCGGGAGTCAACGCCGGGTCTAGTTGCAGGCGAACCACCGGCAACGGGGCCGGCAATGCCGCCACGCTTCCCTCCTGCCCAAATGCCCACACCAGAAAGTCGGGCATCACCCGGCCCCACGTATCGGGGTGGTGCCGGCCGCCCTCCACTTGCACGTAGCGCAGGGCCTGCTGGGCATCGAGGCCAGCTTTCACCAGCTCGTCTATCAAATCGAGGCAGTCCTCAATGGAGTCGATGACGCCGTTTTCGTTGCGGTCATTGTGCTCGTCGAGCGTGCCCGTTTGCAGCCAAAATCGGTGGCTGGGGTGTAACTGCCCAGCGCGCACCAGCCCGTGCATAATACGGTCGGCGGGCGTATACCCGGCGCCTACTGCCCGATTCCGCCACCAAAATGACCCCGAAAAAACGCCAGCTCGCGCAAATACTTCCGGGTGATGCCAGGCCACATCAAAGGCGGTTAAGCCTCCCAGGGAGAAGCCCGCTACCACGGCATCCTCGGGGTTTGAGGAAACGTGGTAATTCGCCTGAGCAAAGGGCAACAGCTCTTCTAGCAGAAAGGAAGTGTATGTCCCGGCCAAGCTGCCGCGGCCGTTGAAGTCGGCGTGCGCAGCAGTGCCATACTCCTGCACGCGCCGCTCGTTGGCGTGAATAGCCACCACCACGAAAGGCCGCACCAATTGCTGAGCGTACAACTCATCGAGCATGGGCTGAAAATTCAGCCGTTCCAGGTCCTGCCCGTCGTTGAGATATAGCACGGGCAAGGGCCTGTCTGTGTCGATTGCCGACGGCGGCAGGAGAATGCTGAGTTCAACTTCCCGCTCCAACAGGTTAGACGCCAGCACTTCTCGGCAAAGCCGGGTGCCGGCAGGAGAAGCAGGTACGCTGAAGGTGTCGGGAAGCATGCAGCAAAGAAACGCAGCACGCCGGATTGACGGCCCCATTTTCGATTAAAATCGGGCAAATGGAGTGAGGGCGTTATTTTTTTACTAGTTTGCCGTACTGCTTAAAATTACTCTTCGCTCCATCCCATTTCGCCCCCGCTGTGCACGAACAACATCGCCGCTTTTACTCGCACCACCTTGGCCAAGACATCGACATGCTGGTATTTGGCACCTGGGGCTATCCCGTGGTAATATTTCCCACGTCGGGTGGGCACGACAACGAGGCCCGCGACTTTAAGCTCATCGAAGCCGCCCGCCCGCTCATCGAGGCCGGCCGCGTAAAGTTGTTTTGCATCGACAGCATCGACCGGTATTCGTGGTACGCCAAGCACTTGGAGCCGCGCATTCGGGTGCAAAACCACGTCTTCTACGACCAGTTTCTGAGCGAAGAACTGGTGCCCATGCTTCAGCAGGAGTGCAACGTGGACAAGATTGGCGTGGCCGGCTGCAGCTTTGGCGGCTATCACGCCCTGAATTTCGCCTTTCGCCATCCCAACCAAGTGGCCCACGTCTTTACCATGGGCGCGGCCTTCGACATTCGCCAATTTGTGGACGGCTACCACGACGACAACGTCTACTTCAACAACCCGCCCGAGTACCTGCCCGGCGCGCACAGCGAGCATTTCCAGTGGATGAACATCATCTTGGGCACCGCCGAACACGACTTTTGCAAGCATTCCACCTTCGACATTGCTCGCATTCTTAGCGAGAAAGGCATTCGCTACACCCTCGACGTGAAGCCCTTCGGCGACCATGACTGGCCCGTGTGGCGCGAAATGTTCCCCCAGTACCTCAACACCATCGGCTAACGCCGCACTTGTTTTCTTACCACACCCTCTTCTTTCACTGCGCCCGTGCGCAACCAATTCACCCAAAGCCATGAAAAAAATCGGCATCCTCTTCGGTCAGGAAAATACTTTTCCCCAAGCCTTTATCGACCGAGTCAATCAGAAAGCCGTGGACGGCATCACCGCCGAGTTTGTGAAGATTGAGCAAGTAGAGCAGGCCGTGCCCTGTGGCTACGACGTCATCGTTGACCGCATTTCGCAGGACGTGCCCTTTTACCGCGCTTACTTGAAAAACGCTGCCCTCACTGGCACGGCCATCATCAATAACCCTTTCTGGTGGAGCGCCGACGAGAAGTTCTTCAACAACGCGCTGGCGGTGCAGTTGGGCGTGCCGGTACCCAAAACCCTCCTGCTGCCCAGCAAGGCGCGCCCCGACGACACGAACGAAAACTCGTTCCGCAACTTGTCCATGTTCAACTGGGACCAGGCCTTTGAGCGCATTGGCTTTCCGGCCTTTATGAAGCCCCACGCCGGCGGCGGCTGGAAGAGCGTATATAAGGTAGATAACCCCGAACAAGCCTGGCGCGCCTACGACGAAACCGGTCAGCTGGTGATGCTGTACCAGGAAGCCATTGAGTTTGACGACTATTTCCGCTGCTACTGCCTGGGTGGCAAGCACGTGCTCATCATGCCCTACGAGCCGCGCAACGCTCCCCACGAGCGGTACCAGACAACCATGAAAACCGAGGGAGAAGCCGGCCAGCAGTTGCTCGACACCATCAAGGACTACACCCTGCGCCTATGCCAGGGCCTGGGTTACGACTTCAACACGGTGGAGTTTGCCGTGCGCGGCGGGGTGCCCATTGCCATCGACTTTGGCAACCCAGCTCCCGACGCCGATGTCAACTCTGTTGGTGCTGAGAACTTTGAGTGGGTGGTTGAGCACGCGGCCCTGCTGGCCATTGAGCGCGCCCAGAACAACCAAGCCGGCAAAACCAACCTCACCTGGGGCAAATTTGTGCAGGATGCCGTGGGCTCGGCCCCTGCGACCGCCAAGGCCCGCGAAACCGACGTGCAGGTAGGAACGCCCGTAACGGAAACCAACGACCTGGGTGCCACCGGTGCTCCCAAACCAGCCGCCAAGAAAGCCGCGACTAAAAAAGCCGCTTCCTCCCTGGCCGTGCCGCCCACTGGCGAGGTGCCCACAACAGAGCAGCCCGCCGCTAAGAAAGCCGCCGCGCCTAAATCAGCGGCTGCCAAACCGGCTGCTAAAGCCGCCGCGTCGCCCAAGGCTCCGGCTGCAAAAAAGCCTGTAGCTAAGAAATCCGAATAAGCTGCTAATTCCTTTTCGGCCAGCCCGGCGCGCATCCATCTAAGCGCGCCGGCGCTTGCGGCTTTCATATTCCTCGTTTATTCGTTTAGCCCATGGCCATGCCCGCGTTTACCCTCGGCATCGAGGAAGAATTTCAAACCATTGACCCGCACACCCGCGAGCTGCGCTCGCACCTTTCCCAAATCGTGGAAAACGGCCGCGTCACTCTGCACGAGCAGGTGAAGGCCGAAATGCACGAATCGGTGGTGGAAGTGGGCACCAATATTTGCCAGAACATCGGCCAGGCCCGCGACGAGGTGCTCCACCTGCGGCGCCAAGTAATTGAACTGGCCGACAAACAGGGCCTGAAGATTGGAGCCGCCGGCACGCACCCTTTTTCGCGCTGGCAAGACCAACCCATCACGCCCGATGCCCGCTACGACAAAATCGTGGAAGAGCTGCAGGAGGCCGCCCGTTCCAACCTCGTGTTTGGCATGCACGTGCACGTCGGCATCGAGAACCGGGAAATGGGCGTGTACATGATGAACACGCTCCGGTATTTCCTGCCGCACTTGTTTGCTCTCAGCACCAATTCGCCCTTCTGGGAAGGACGGGAAACGGGCTACAAGTCGTTTCGCACCAAAGTATTCGAGCGTTTTCCGCGCACGGGCATTCCCGGATTTTTCCACAGCGCCAGCGACTACGACGAGTTTATTGCGCTGCTCGTAAAAACCGGCTGCATCGACAACGGCAAGAAAATCTGGTGGGACATTCGCCTCCACCCCTTTTTCGACACCATCGAATACCGCATTTGCGACATGATGATGCGCGCCGACGAAACCATTTGCGTGGCGGCCATCATGCAAGCGCTGGTAGCCAAAATCTACAAGCTCAAGATGCAGAACCTGAACTTCCGCATCTACCGCAGCGCCCTCATCAAGGAGAACAAATGGCGCGCCGCACGCTACGGCATCGACGGCAACATGATTGATTTTGGCAAGCAAGCAGAGATGCCCACGCGCCAGCTCATCCTGGAACTGCTCGACTTCATCGACGACGTGGTGGACGAACTCGGCAGCCGCCACGAAGTAGAGTACGCCCTGAAAATGATGGAAATGGGCACCGGTGCCGACCGGCAACTTAAGGTATTCCGCGAAACCGGCGACCTGAGTAAGGTGGTCGACTACATCCTGGCCGAAACAACCCACGGCTTGTAAATCAAGTATATTTGTCATGGCAACGCCCGCCTTCCGGTTGGCGTTGCTTCTTTTTTGGGCCGAGCTCACGCTTGGCTTTTTTCTATTATTTGGCCGAAACGGCCTATTGAGTATTGTATTAATGGAGGCTATTCGAATTGCCATTTTGGATATGTACAACAACGCGCCGAACGAAGGCATGCGTTGCATTCGACAATTGCTGGCCCGTAGCTCGGCTGAAAACGGTGTTCCTTTCCGCGTAGACACGTTTAACGTGCGGGCCGAAAACGCCCTTCCTAGCCTCGACTACGATGTATACATTTCCAGCGGCGGCCCCGGCAGCCCGCTGGCCTCCGACGAGGCCTGGGAGCCGCGGT
Organism: Hymenobacter sp.; assembly: GCF_036388155.1. Lineage (NCBI taxonomy): Bacteria > Pseudomonadati > Bacteroidota > Cytophagia > Cytophagales > Hymenobacteraceae > Hymenobacter > Hymenobacter sp. The sequence goes on from NZ_DASVSI010000147.1 coordinate 6,478, forward strand.
ATTTTGCTTTCATCGACTCGCTGCTGGCCCACAACCAAACCAGCGACAATAAAAAGCACCTGTTGCTCATTTGCCATTCGTTCCAGCTAGTAAGCCGGCATCTGGGTCTGGGCACGGTAAGCAAGCGCAAGTCCACGTCGTTTGGCGTGCTACCGGTGCACCTCACCCCTACTGGCCTGACGGAACCGGTTTTGCAAGGCCTCCCCGAGCCTTTTTACATCGTGGATTCACGAGACTACCAGCTAACTGACCTGGATGAAAGCCGCCTGGAAGCCCTCGGAGCTTCCGTGTTGTGCTTGGAAAAAGAGCGTCCGCACGTGCCGCTGGCACGGGCCGTTATGGCCATTCGCTTTACGCCGGAGGTATTTGGCTCCCAGTTCCACCCCGAGGCCGACGGTGAGGGCATGCTCCGCTACATGCTAACCGACGAACGCAAGCAGCAGGTAGTCACGACCTACGGCGAAGCCAAATACGAAGAAATGGTGCACCTCCTGGCCGACCCCGAGACCATCGAGCGCACCGAATCCGTCATTGTGCCCACTTTTTTGCGGCGGGCCTTGGCCAAGTTGGGCCAGCTTACCGCTGCGTAAATTCACTCGGTCCGTTCCTGCCTCCCCATGATTCCTGAGCACCGCCAGACCTTCAACGCCGCGTTCAGCCCGGCCCGCTACGCCGAAATGCAGGCCGACATCGAAAGCCAACTGCCCGGCCAGCTCGACTTTCGGGTTGCCGAATCGCCGGTGTTTATTCCCGCAGTTCTACGCGACAAACTGATTGCGGCGGGGCAGAGCATCATCGAGGTAATTGAGCGGCCCGATTTCAAACAGCTGACCGAAGCTTCCATTCCGGCGCATCAGCGCGTGCCCGGCGACGAGGGCCGACCGGAGTTTTTGACTTTCGACTTTGCAGTATGCCGCGGCGCCGATGGCGAATTGGAGCCGCAGCTCATCGAAATGCAGGGCTTTCCGTCGCTCTACGCTTTCCAATCCTGGCTGCCTTCCGTGTTCAAAGCGCACTACCCCATTGCGGACTCGGTTACTCCTTTTTTAGAAGCGCCCGATTTTGAAACGTACCAAGAGCGCATGCGGCAGTTTATTCTTGGCGGCCAGCCCGCCGAGAATGTCATCCTGCTGGAGCTGTTTCCAGAAAAGCAAAAGACCCGAATTGACTTCGCGTTAACCAAAAAGCTTTGGGGCATAGAACCCGTTTGCTTGACCAGGGTTCAGCGTAATGGGCGGCAGTTATTCTATGAAAAAGAAGGTCGACTAGTTGAAGTCAAGCGGATTTACAACCGCATTATTTTCGACGAATTGGCGCGGTATCCGGAATTAAACACCGAGTTTAATTTGACGGAAGATGTTGACGTGACGTGGGTGGGGCACCCGAACTGGTTTTTCCGCATCAGCAAATACACGCTGCCGCTTTTAGAAGGGCCGTTTATTCCGGCCAGCTATTACCTGCACGAGTTGACGGCCTACCCCGAAGACCTGCACAGCTACGTGCTCAAGCCCCTGTTCTCCTTTGCCGGGGCAGGCGTACGGCTGCACGTGACGGCGGCCGACTTAGATGCATTGACCGATAAGCATCATTATTTGCTGCAGCGCAAAGTGACCTACGAGCCCGTGGTGCAGTCGCCCGATGGCTTGGTGAAGTGCGAAATACGCCTCCTCTACATCTGGCCAAACGGCGAGGCGCGGCCGCAACTGCTGACGGGGCTCAGCCGCCTGAGCCGGGGCGAAATGATTGGAGTAGACTTCAACAAGGACAAGGATTGGGTAGGCGGCACCACGCCTTTATTCGAACGGTAGCCCAAAGCCGCTCAGGAAACCCGCGGCAAACAACGCCGGGCGGAAATTGCGCGTACAGCCGGGCTCACAGCCTCTCACCGCATTTTCTTATGTCTTCCCTCACCGACCAAGGCCTAAAAATCTCCAAGAACGTCCTCTTTAACGTGTTCATTGGCCGTGCGGCCAAGCTGCTGGGCAAACCCTTCAAAGTGGTTACCATCTTGAACGAGGCCGCCGACAAGCTGGCCGATAAAGAGAGCAAAACCAACAAATTCCGCCAGCTTTTCGACGTGGCCCTGACGCTCGTGCGCCTGGTGCGGCGCTACATCAGCGGCGAGTACCGCGAAATCTCCACCAGCACCATTGTGTCGGGCTTGGCCGTGCTGCTGTACGTGGTGTCGCCCATCGACATTGTGCCCGATTTTATTCCCGTGGTGGGCTTTCTGGATGACTTGAGCCTGGTAGGCTGGTTTGTGGGCAAGTTCTCGGCGGAGATAACCCGCTTCCGCGAATGGGAAGCCACCACGCACGGCCAAGCGGCCACGGTGGTGGATGCTGCCCCCCGCCCCAATGCAGCGGCGCAACCAGCTCTCGGCGATGCCGCCCAGCCCGTGGTGGCCGAGTTGGGCCATTCGTAACAACCGCTGCTCATTGTCTTCGGAGTTTGATATACTGGCGCAAATGGCATAATTGCGCCTTGTTCACCCGTCAGAACTTGAGACGATGACTCGTACTCTTCATTAACCTTTACGCTTCGTCAGCCGCTATCGATTGATAGGGCACGTGTTTTGCCTACTTTCAACCCTGAGAAAGACTAAGCGTTAAAATCTTGTCCTTGTCGCCTCGCTCCTTATGCCTACGTTTGTCGTCACGCTCAGTTTGCCCGATACTTATGACGAGGAATTCATTGCACTCATTCCCCGCCACCGTGACTTTATCAACCGCCTATTAAATGAAAAAGTAGTGGAGGTGTACGCCATCAGCAGCGACCGCAGCCGCGGCTGGGTTACGATGAATGGCGACGACGCCGCGGCCGTCCAGGCCGTGGTGGAGCAATTCCCGCTCTACCATTTTTTTAAAGGCGTGGAAATCGATGAATTATTCATTTTCGACAGCACCGCGTCGCGCTTTCCGCTCATTAGCATCAATTAATTAATCCATATCCCTCGCTCCCATTTGGGGGTGCTGACTGCGTCTGATACTACTTTATGGCAGCGTTGCTCGCTTCTCGCGTTCCTTTTTTACGAATAGCATTGCCCCTCGGGGCCGTGGGGTTAGCCGCCGCCACCGCACCGGTTGCTCTGCCCACCATCACCACCGAACAGCTCACCGCCCGAATGAGCGCCGCCATTGAGAACCTGAAAACTTTGCGGTGCACCGTGAAGGCGCAGGAACGCATTGGCAGCGGCATCAACCAGGCGCGTAGCATCATGAAAATCACATACAAGCCGCTGCGGATTTACATTAAAAACCAAAAAGGCGTTGAGGTGCTGTGGGTGACCGGCCAGAACGGCGGCGACGCGTGGGTGTACCCCGCCGCCTTCCCCTACGTGACGTTGAGCCTGGACCCCGGCGGCAAGCTCATGCGCGGCAACCAGCACCACACGGCCCTGCAAGCCGGGTTTGGCACCATCGCCGATTTGCTCAAAACCACCGGCCTCCGCCAGAATAATACCTTCAGTCGTTCGTTCCGGTACGCCGGCGACACCACGCTGCTGGGCCGCACCAGCCACGTGCTGCGCTCCGACTACCCACAGTTTCGCTACGTGAGCTACCGAGCCGGCAAGAACGAGACCATCAGCACCGTAGCCGAACGGTTTGGCTGCGGCGAATACCGCGTCATCGAGCGCAACAACCTGAGCATCGGCGAGGCCATTCCGGAGGGCAAAGTACTGCAAGTGCCCAACTCCTACGGCCGCCGCACCATCGTGTGCGTCGACCCCAAAACCTACCTCCCCACCATGGTGCAGGTGAACGACGACAAAGGCCTGTTCGAAAAGTTCGAGTTCTCCGACGTTATCGCCAACCAAGGCATACCACTCGAGGAGTTTTCAAAGGATTACAAAGGGTACAAGCTCTGACCGCAGATTGAACGGATTTTCACGGATTACAACGGATTATTTGTGGTTCCGTCCGTTCGAGGTTTTGAAATTTAACAATAGGTTATAATGAAAAAAGGCCGGCCCCAAAGGCGGCCTTTTTTCATTATAACCTTTCCAAAAACCGGTCATGCTGAGCGCAGCCGAAGCATCTCGCGTGTGGTAGTAACTCTTTTCTGGCGATTGGATTACTGCCCCGAGCGAGATGCTTCGGCTGCGTTCAGCATGACCGGTTTTTAGCTGGATTTTCAGGGTTATAAAGAAAGCTCAGGACCGCATAAACGGATAGAACCACAAACAATCCGTTGTAATCCGTGAAAATCCGTTCAATCTGCGGTCCTTAGCGGCGCATCGTTTTCTCGATTTGGTCCCACATATCGGGCGTTAGCATTTCCAGTTTGTTGAATTCACCCGCGCCGTTGAGCCACTCGCCGCCGTCGATGGTCACCACTTCCCCGTTGACGTAGGACGAGAAATCGGACACTAGATAAGCGGCCAGGTTGGCTAGTTCCTGGTACTGGCCCACGCGCTTGAGGGGCACACTGGCGGCAGGGTCGAGTTTGCTGGCCAGCGGCTCGGGAAACAGGCGGCTCCAGGCTCCTTCCGTGGGAAATGGGCCGGGCGCAATGGCATTGGAACGGATGCCGTACTTGGCCCACTCCACCGCCAGCGAGCGGGTAATGGCCAATACGCCCGCTTTGGCTGCGGCCGAGGGCACGACAAACGCCGAGCCCACCGAGGCATAAGTCGTCACGATGTTGAGGATGGTGCCGGGCTTTTTATCGGCAATCCAGCGTTTCCCCACCGCCAGGGTGCAGTTGTAGGAGCCGCGCAGCACGATGTCAACAATGACGTCGAACGCCTTGTGCGACAACCGCTCGGTGGGGCTGATGAAGTTGCCGGCCGCGTTGTTGAGCAGCACGTCTACCCCGCCAAACTCTTGGATGGTGCGCTCGAGCATGGCTTCCACTTCGTCGTACTTGCGCACGTCGCAGGCAATAGCCAGCACGTTGCCGCCGGTTTGCTCGCGCAGCTCCTCTGCAGTTTTTTCTAGCACGTCCAGCTTGCGGCTGGTAATGGTGACGTTGGCGCCTAGCTGCAGGAAATAGGTGGTCATGGCTCGGCCCAGGCCGGTGCCGCCGCCCGTGACGATGATGGTTTTGCCGGCCAGCGCGTTGTCGCGCAGCATGGGCTGGGTGTAAGGTGCGTTCATGCGCAAAAGTAGAATTGGGTGGGAAACGCGGACCAATCCGCGGGCCGAAGGTACAAGCTTGCTGGTGCGAATGTTAGCCGCAAGCACCAGAGCCGTTCCATTAATAATTTCTTGATAGAATATACGATTAGGCAATTTCTTCGCACCTTCGTGGTAACGTAATGACGAATTCGAAGATTTTTTATGACTAGTTCCACTTCCGGGGGCTCTCAGGGCGCTGCTACGGGTGCGGAACGTCCCACTGTGCTGGTGCTAGGCTGCGGCTGGTTGGGCATGGCGCTGGCAAAGTCCCTGGTTGCCGATGGCCACAAGGTATTGGGCACCACCACCACCCCCGAGCAACTCGACCCCATGCAGGCGGCGGGCATTGAGGCCCACGTGCTACGCTTAGGTACCGACTTCACTCCGGCTTCAGAAGCCCTGCTGCTGCGCTTGCTCAGCGCTGCTGATGTGCTGGTGCTCAACGTTCCCCCGCGCGCTGCGGCCGCCGGCGCCTACCCCAACTTGCTGCGGCCCGTCCACCGGGCCGTGGCTTCGGCAGGCACCAAGCACGTGCTGTTTGTGAGTTCCACCAGCGTGTACCCCGATGAGCCCCGGGTAATGCGCGAAAACGATGCTCTGAGCACCCGCGACGCCGCTTCTGATGTGCTGCGGGCCGAAGGCCACTTCGTGCCCCGCTACGGGCAGTGGAAGAGCACCGTGGTGCGCTTGGGGGGCCTGATTGGGCCCGACCGGGCCCCCGGCCGCTTCCTGGCCGGCCGCCGGGACCTGGCCCAGGGCAATGCCCCTGTCAACCTGGTGCATTTGACCGATGCGGTGGGCGTGCTTTCGGCCATTATCCAGCACGGCGCCTGGGGCCACACTTTTAATGTATGCGCTCTTAAGCACCCGCTGCGGCGCGATTTTTATCCGGTGGCTGCCCAACATCTGCAGCTCGAACCGCCGACCTTCAAAGCCGGCAACGGGGTGAGTGGCAAAATCATCGACAGCACGTTGGTGCGCAACACGCTGCCGTATAAGTTTCAGTATGACGACGTGTTTGGGGCGCTTGAGCACAGCTAGGGTGCCCGCCGGACCCCGTAGGCGGCGTATCTTTGCACCGTGAAAAACGATGCTGCCCAACCCCTCGTGGCCGTGCTCGGCGGCGGTGCCGCGGGCTTTTTTGGTGCCATTGCCTGCGCCGAAGCCAACCCCTCGGCCCGGATAGTTTTGCTGGAAAAAACGGGCAAGCTGCTGAGCAAAGTTCGGATTTCGGGCGGCGGGCGCTGCAACGTGACCCACGCTTGCGAAACGCCGGCGCAGCTCGTGGCCCATTACCCGCGGGGCAACAAACAGCTCAAAAGCGCTTTCCAGCAATTCGGCGTCCCCGACACCATTGCGTGGTTTGCTCGCCGCGGTGTGCAGCTGAAGACGGAAGCCGACGGCCGGATGTTTCCCACCACCGACTCTAGCGAAACCATCGCGCGCGCCTTGGAAGAGGCCGCCCGCCAAGCGGGCGTCCGCATTCTCACCAACATCGGCGTCGATGAAATTGCTCCGCAGGCCGGAGGCGGGTTTCACCTGCGCCTAAGTGGCAGCGGCACTGCCCAGACTGGCAGCCTGTTGGCAGCTAGCCGGGTGCTCATTGCCACCGGCGGCAACCCGAAAAGCGCCAACTATGACTGGCTGCGCAACCTAGGCCACAGCATTGCGGAGCCAGTACCGTCGCTCTTCACCTTCAACGTGCCCAACTCCCCGCTGAACGAGCTCATGGGCGTGAGCGTGCCCCACGCCCGCGTGGTGCTGGCCGGCGAGAAACTGCAATACGAGGGCCCGCTGCTGGTCACTCATTGGGGCGTGAGCGGCCCGGCCGTGCTCAAGCTCTCCGCCTGGGGCGCCCGCCGGCTCAGCGAATTGGGCTACGTGGGTACCGCCTTGGTTAACTGGATTCCCAACTTTACCGAAGAAACGCTGCGCACTTGGCTACAAGAGTTTCGGCAGCAAAACGGCAAGAAGACCGTGGCCGCCAATCCCCAGTTTGGCCTCCCGCAACGGTTGTGGCGCAACCTCACCGAGCAGGCGGGCATCGGCGCCGAGGTTCGGTGGAGCGACCTGCCGGCCAAAACTCAGAACCGGTTGCTGGAACTGCTGTTGCGCACCCCGTTGGCTGTGCGCGGCAAGACAACTTACAAGGAGGAGTTCGTCACCTGCGGCGGCGTTCCGCTTGATGAAGTCGACCTGAAAACCATGCAAAGCCGCCGGGTACCGGGCCTGTACTTCGCGGGCGAAGTTCTTGACATCGACGGCATTACGGGCGGCTTCAATTTTCAAGCCGCCTGGACTACCGGCTTCCTGGCGGGCCGGGCCCTCGCGGCCCCGCTTGTGGTTGAGGTGTAACCTTAGCCGCGGCCCAAGAGTAAAGGAGATAGTAATTTTTCAATCTAAACTTACCCTTTCCACATGGAAGCCAAAGCAACCACTGCCCTGCTCAACGAATTGGTCGAGACCCTGAAAGACGGCCAGAAAGGCTACGCCGACGCCATGACCGACGTTGAAGACAGCACCCTGAAAGATACTTTCAAAAAATACGCGGTGCAGCGCGCGGGCTACATCACCGAAATCGAGGACCAAATGTTCAAGCTGGACCTTAAGCCCGACGAAAGCTCCTCCATTACCGGCACGGTGCACCGCGCTTGGATTGACTTGAAATCGGCGCTGACCAGCAAAGACAACAAAGCCGTACTCAACGAGTGCGAGCGCGGCGAAGACTACGCCGTGAAAGCCTACCAGACCGCCCTCAAAGCTCAGGACCTGCCCAGCAACCTGAAATCGGTGATTGAGAAGCAGTACCAAGGCGTACAAGAAGCCCACAATACCATAAAAGCGTTGCGCGACTCGTCGAAATAGCTTCTTGGCAAAGCCTTTCCGTGATATAGCCACAAACAAAAAAGCCGCTCAAATTGAGCGGCTTTTTTGTTTGCTAACCTAACTTAATTTCACCTACATAAACACTAAAGCTGGGTAACCCAGTTGCTAATAATTAGCGCTATTCGTCGAAGCTTTCGGTGCGAGGCGTACGCGGGGTTTCGTATTCGCGGGGCGTACCGTAGCTGGGCTTGTTGCCATAAGAAGGCTTATTGCCATAGCTGGGCTTGTCGCCGTAGCTGCCTTTGTTGCCGCCGTAGCTGGGCTTGTTGCCGTAACCGCTACCGCCTTCACGGTTGCCGTACGCCGGCTTGTTGCCGTAGCTGGGGCGGTCGCCGCCGTCGCGGTTGCCTTTGTAGCCTCCGCCGTAGCCGCCTTCGCGGCGCTCGCCGCCACCGTAGCTGCCGCCGCGGTTGCCGCCTTTGTAGCCGCCCTCACGGCGCTCGCCGCCGCTGAAGGGACGACGCTCGCGGTCGCCGCCGAAGCCGCCGGGACCACCCGTGCCGCCGGTACGATTGAATCCTTCCTCTTTAGCCTGGCCCTCTTGCACCGGAGTGGCAATGCTGAAGCTAACCGGCGTGCCCTGAATGCTGGTGCGGCCCAGCTTCTCCACAATCTCATTGGCGTACTCTGAAGGCACTTCCACGAAGCTGAACTTGTCGTAGAGGGCGATGTCGCCCACTTTGGCACCGGTCAGGTTGGTCGATTCGGCAATCAGGTCCACAATGTCGCGGGGGTGAATCCGGTCTTTCTTGCCCATGGTCACAAACAAGCGGGTGAAACCCGGGCGGGCCGTGCCGGCTGCCTTGCTGGCGTCGAGGCTCTGCTGCGCGCTCTTGTCTTCTTTCATGGTCATCTTCAGCAGCGCGGCGGCTACGTCCAATGAGGTGATTTCTTCGCTTTGGTCGAGCAAACGCTGCACACGGCCCACGTACTTCTCGAGGTTGCCTTTCTCGATGATTTCCTTGATTTGATTCAGGAACAGCGTGGTTTTTACTTCCGACACGTCGGCAAACGACGGCACCTGCTCCAGTTTAATCTGGGCCTTGGTGAAGCGCATGATGTCGCGCAGCTTGTAGATGTCGCGGCCGCTCACAAACGTGAAGGCTTTGCCCGACTTGCCAGCGCGGCCCGTGCGGCCGATACGGTGTACGTAGTATTCTTCGTCAGCCGGCAGGTCGTAGTTGAATACAGCTTCCACGTTGTCTACGTCGATACCACGGGCGGCTACGTCGGTAGCAACCAGTACTTCAATGGTCGACTTGCGGAATTTGTCCAGCGTGTTCTGGCGCTGCTGCTGGCCCATGTCGCCGTGCAGGCCTTCGGCGAAATAGCCTTTGGCTTGTAGGTCCGACACGATTTCGTCTACCATGCGCTTCGTGTTAGCGAATACGATGGTCGACTTCAGGTTGTACATGTCGAGGATGCGGGTCAGCACGTCCTTTTTCTGGGGGCCGCGCACCTCGAAGTAGCTCTGCTCGATGTTGGTCACCGTCATCGTCTGGTGGTTCACCTTCACTACCTGCGGGTCGCGCTGATACTTTTTGGTGAGCTCCATGATGGGTTTGCTCATCGTTGCCGAAAAGAACACCGTCTGGCGCTCTTTCGGCATCTTGCTCAGAATGAACTCAATGTCGTCGCGGAAGCCCATGTCGAGCATTTCGTCGGCTTCATCAAGAATGATTTTGGTGGTGTTTTCCAGCTTCAGGGTGCCACGCTCGATGTGGTCCATGATGCGGCCGGGCGTGCCGATAACAATCTGCACGCCGCGCTCTAGGGCGCGGAGCTGACGGTCGTAAGGGCTGCCACCGTAGATGGGCACCACCATGAGGCCGCGCTTGTACTTGCCCAGCTTCTGGATTTCACCCGACACCTGCACCGCGAGTTCGCGGGTGGGGCAGAGCACCAATACTTGCACGTCTTTGCTCTCGGTATCGATGTTGTCGATAGCGGGAATGGAGAAAGCGGCGGTTTTGCCGGTACCCGTCTGGGCCTGGCCGATAACGTCTTTGCCAGCGAGCAGGGCGGGAATGGCGGCAGCCTGAATGGCCGAAGCTTCTTCGTAGCCCATCTCGGTGATGGCGCGTTGTACTTCCTCGGAGAGGTTCAGTTCGTCAAAACGAACTACAATTTTTTCAGCTTCCATGAATGTGGAAAATGGTAAGGGGGTAAGAGACTCGCTCCGAAAACAGCCGTACTCAGCGACGTTTCCCCTCCTTCTACCTTGTCACAATCAGGCGGGAAAAACAACCAAAAAACTATGCGGCCAATGCGTATCGCCTCTCTTAGGCTTGCGCGGACTTAGGGCCGTCCTCAAATGCGGGTGCAAAGGTACGGATTCTAATTCGCAATAGCTAGGGTGTTCGGGAAAATGAATTTTGGAGGAGGCGCAGCACGCACAAATTAGTGCCTGCCGCCGACTGTTATTAAGCGTTTTCGCGCCGAAATAATTCCATTGATTTATATGATTCTAAGCAATGCCTCGACCGTCTCAGGTTTGTTGCCAAACAATCATAAAATGCTATTGCTTGATTTCAGATACCCTTTTCAGTCAGAGTGAGGAAGTCAAAGGGCACAAAAAAAAGCCCACCAAAGGCGGGCTTTCTTATTACAAAGCTATAGCAGGACTAAACCAGCGATACTTTCACAGCGTTCGGGCCTTTTTTGCCTTGGGCTACTTCGAATTGAACTTTGTCGTTTTCGCGAATCGAGCTTACTTGCAGGTCGCTGATGTGAACGAAAATGTCGTCGCCAGTTTCGTCGTTTTTGATGAAACCAAAGCCTTTGGTCTCATTAAAGAATTTTACCGTTCCGGTGGGCATGGTGGTTGGTTGTGGAGTTTCCCTAAGCTTTTGGGCCACCGTGGCTTGGTTTCTTAGGTTGCGTCAAAGATAGGCAGAAATTCCAAATGACCAAGTCTATAGCTATTTTTTTGGAGCGGTGCCGACCTTTGCTCCGCTTCCCTCCTTTTCCAAGCTATGACCGACGCCCCAGCCGACGCTTTTTCCCAAGAATTTGCCGTCCCAGAAAGTGCCATTGACGCCCTGGGGCACGCCAACAACGTGGAGTACGTGCGCTGGATACAGGACATTGCCGGGGCCCACTGGCTGGCAATTTGCCCCAAAACCGAGCTTTTGAAGTACGTGTGGGTCGTGCGGGAGCACCGCATTCAATACAAGCAGTCGGCGTTTGCGGGCGAAATACTCCGGGCCAGCACTTGGGTGGGCGAAAGCAGCGGGGCCACCTCGCAGCGCTTCACCCGTCTTGTTCGGGTGCGAGATGGGGCGCTGCTGTGCCAAGCCGAAACGACCTGGGCGCTGCTCGACCCCAGCAGTGGCCGGCCCATTCGGGTGACTCCGGAAATGGTGGCGTGGCTGACCCCGAGCGTTTGATTGTTAGCGCAATTTCCACTCCGCTCGCAACAGGCCCGCGAGGTTGGTGGATAAATTGCCAACATCACCCGCGACTCCTGCGGTTAAGGAGAACTTGTTGAAACGATAGGGCAATTCCAACAGGAAGTGGCTCTGCTTTTTTGCCGGCGTAAAAAAAGCGTCATTATCGTAATTGCCGTAGTGCTGCACGTAGCTAGCGAGTAGCCGATAATCTAATGCGCTGGTAATGTTTCCGGTAGCACCCAAATGCAACCCAACTACTCGGTTGCTCACCACGGGCCACCCGCCCATTACGCTGGGATTTAAATCGAAATTATAATTCGCCGCATTAGCGCTATTTAAGAAAAGAGGGGTTCCAATGATGCGCCCATTGTATTGCCAACCCATTCTATAAGTGCCATTATTGTAATAATTATCTCGGCCGTTATAAATGATATTTCCCCCTTGGTGTTTGGTAAAAAGGCCTTCTAGTAGAACCTTTCGCAGCACTGCGCTTTTATTCGTTTCCCAGCTTACGCCTACTAATCTGTCGCGCCCCAATATTTTCAGGCCATCCAGCCGGTCTCTTTTATTAACGTTGGAGCTATCCCCAATCCCTTTGTCAAAAATGGTTTGGGTGTACAGCTTAACCGTTGAGTTATTCTGTTGAAAAGTAAAGCCGAAATCGGGGATAATTATGTGGTTGCCCACGGCATTGGCAATGTCAATTGGCCCTTGGTTATATATCGGGTCGGCGCCGTTGCCGCTGGCGCCCACAAAAATTCGCATGAAGTCTTTCAATCGACTTGGCGCTTGCCCCGACGAGAAAGTGCCGCCCCACTGCGCAGAGTGAGTGAGGCCCCCGTAGAACCCTAATTGCTTCTTACCAACGCGCAAATACAAGGCTTTCTGGTGCAGGTAAGCACCTTTGATTTCGGGCGTATTGCTAAACCAGCCATGCGAAAGGTGGCCTTTAAACTGCAGCCAGCCATTGGTAAACGGCACGGGGGTGTAGTTGGCCACGGCAAGCTGAACTTTAGGCAGCGACAAGGCGTTGCTGCTGATGCCCAAAGAACCACTGGAAAGGACGGGGCCCATTTCGCCCGTTACTTTCGTATCGGCCCGCGCGCAGCAGCCAATTGCCATAGCCCGCAAGCGCGTACCCTTCTTTCAGAAAGGAGTGTTGAAACTGATTGTTGTTGTATAAAGCGGCCCCATACCCAACGTAGAACCCCCGTTGTTGCGGAGTGGTCGTCACTAATCCGGTTTGGTGCTTTTTGCTCAGCCAGTGCGTGTTGCGCACCACAACAAAAGTTGAGGCGTCTACTTGCCTATCGGTGATGGTTCCGAAGCGGTTGACTACCACCCACAGGGGCTGATATCCCTTTGTGGCCGCCGTGGCAATAGTCCCTACCGATATTTGCAAAGAATCGACTACCTAAGCCTGCAACTGGCTGGTAGATAGTAGTGAGAAAGCAAGGAGAATTTTTCGCATGCAGAGTGCGGTTTAGGAATAGAGGCAAGGCCAAGACACGGATGATTAAATGTAAGCATTATAATTAATATATATTACACTAATCTCACATTTTTTTTGAACGATTAGTATTCCGAACTGCTCTGCACTCACTTTAGAACTCTCTGACAGAAAAGCTCATACACTCTTGAAATCAGGGCTTTGCCGGGTTTTTCTGCGCCTGCTTGTTTTTCACTGAGCTTAACGAGCTAAGCGCACCAACTTGCTTTGCCGGTGCTGCTCGTCGTTTACATTGTTGTTTTGCCTCCCCTTTGGCGCTCCCTACATGCCTGCTTCCTTTCGCATCTATTCTTCATCCGCCGGCTCGGGCAAAACTTACCAGCTCACCAAAGAATATCTTCTGCTGGCTTTAGGCGCCGACGACCCGGCTTACTTTAAGCGGGTGCTCGCCATCACGTTTACCAACGACGCGGCGGGGGAGATGAAAGAGCGCATTGTGGGGGCGCTGCGCCGCTTTGCGTACCCCGTGGCCGGCAACCAGCCCGATTCGCTGCTGACGGAAGTGGCGGCCGACTTGAAGCTGCCCCTGGTAGAAGTGCAGCGGCGGGCCGCCGCTACTTTCCGGCTGGTGCTGTATCACTACGCCGATTTTGCGGTGAGCACCATCGACTCGTTTGTGCAGCGAATTGTCACGGCTTTTACCCGCGAACTGGGCTTACCGGCCACGTTTGAGGTGGAATTGGACACCGACGCGGTGCTGCAAAGCGCGGTGGCCGCGCTGCTCGACAAGGTGAACCGCGACCCCAACAGCCAGCTGCTCTCCCAAACGCTGGCCGAATACGCCCTGGGGCAGGCCGAAGAAGGCAAAAGCTGGAGCCGGCTGCCCGAGGAGCTGGCCGGCTTTGGCCGGGTGCTGTTCAACGAGACGGTGCAGGAAGCCGTGGCGCAGCTGGACAAGCTGAGTTTGGCCGATTTCCGGCGGTTGGACCGCGAAATCCGGAAGCGGCGCGCTGAGATTGAGGCGGCATTTGCCCAGACCCAAGAGGTGGCCACGCTGGTGCTGTCGGAAGCGGGCGCAACGGAAGCCGACTTCTTTCAGGGCAAACGCGGCATTTTTGGGTACGTGCAAAAGGGCGTGGAATTGCTGGCCGCCGATGCCGGGCCCAACAGCTACGTGCGCGCCACGCTGGCCGACGACAAATGGTACAGCGGCAAAATCAAGACGCCCGCCGACAAGGCCCGGGTGGATGCCGTGAAGGAACCGCTCAGCCAGCTGGTGGCGACGCTGGACAAGCTGCGCGCTGATTTTCTGCCAAATTACCTATTGCTGGCGGCCATGCAGCCGTATTTATTTCACGCTTCGCTGCTTAGTGAATTAAATAAAATAGTCGAGCAAATCAGTCGCGAACGCAACGTGGTGCTCATTTCGGAATTTAACCGGCGCATTGCCAGCATTGTGCTGACGGAGCCGGTGCCGTTTCTGTATGAGCGGCTGGGCGAGAAGTACGAGCACATCCTCATCGACGAGTTTCAGGACACCTCGGTGCTGCAGTGGAACAACTTGCTGCCGCTGGTGGAAAACACCTTGGCCAACGGGCATTCGAGCCTGGCCGTGGGCGATGCCAAGCAGGCCATTTACCGCTGGCGCGGCGGCGAGATGGAGCAGATTTTGCGCCTGCACCAAGGCAATACGGCTGCGCTGGTGGGCCGGGCGCGCGACGAAGAGATGCGCGAGCTGCTGCGGCTGCGCTACGAAACCCTGGCCCCCGCCCTGGAGGCCAAGGCCTTGCAGGTGAACTACCGCTCGGCGCGCGAAATCGTGGACTTCAACAACGCCTTCTTCCGGGCGGTGAGCGAGCGGCACGAGGCACTGGGACTGGTGACAGGCATTTTCGACAACCATTTCGGCCAGCAGGTGCCTAACTCGTTGAGTGCCGACCAGGCGGGGCACGTTGAGGTGCTCTTCACCCAGAAGGACGCCCCTGCCCTGCTTTACGACGCGGCGGCCGGCACGTACGCCGCCGAGGCGCTGCCGGGCCATGCACCCGACGCCCTGCTGGGCTACGACGAAAGCACGTGCTACCTCACTCTGCAGCTGATTGAGCAAAGCCTGCGCGACGGCTACGAGCTGGCCGACATCGCGGTGCTGTGCCGCACCCGCTACGCCAGTAAAATCATCGCCAAGTTCTTGAAAGAGCGGGGCTACGCCATTATTTCGGCCGACTCGCTGGCGCTGGAGTTTGCGGAAGTGGTGAACCTACTGGTGGGCATTTTGCGGGTGTTGCACCAGCCCGCCGACACCCTGGCCCGCGCCGAAGCCCTGCTGCTCGTGGATAAAGTGGTGCGCGGCCTCGCCCCCACCCCGGAACGCGCCCGCCACATTGCCGAAGTAGCCAACGCGGCGGGCGGCGGCGCTTTTTTTGATGAGCTGCGCCGCTTGGGCTACGACGTGCGGGAAGCGGAAACCGGCAACCTGGGCCTGTACGAGCTGGCCGAACGACTGCTGAACCTATTTGGCTTGCTGGGGCGCAACGGCGAGAGCGACTACCTGTTTCGCTTCCTGGATTTGACCCTGGAATACAGCTTGAAATTTGGTAACAACCTGGGCAATTTTCTGACGCACTGGGAAGAGCGCAAGGGCCGCATCAGCATCAACGCGCCGGGCGGGCGGGCGGCCATTACCATCACTACGGTGCACAAAGCCAAGGGCTTGGCCTACGGGGTGGTCATTGTGCCCTTTGCCGACTGGAGCCTGGAACCGCACCGCGGCACGCTGCTTTGGGGGCACCTGGAGGCGGGCGAAAAGCCCATTGAGCACATGCCCGAAGTGGCGGTGGTGAGCTTGAGCAAGGGAATTCAGCAAACGGCGCTGGGCCCGCAGTACGACGAAGAGCGCGAAAAAACCTTCCTAGAAGGCCTGAACACGCTGTACGTGGCTTTCACCCGGCCCCGCCACCGCCTGTACGTCATCAGCAAGCGGCCCGAGGAAAAACGCAGCACCAAAACCACCGACGAGCTTGCCCCAAGCGCCCCCGCAGCCGCCGCCCGCACCGTGGCCGACCTGCTGCATGGCTACTTGCTGAGCCGCGGAGAGTTGCAGGAAGAACAGGTGTCTTTTGTCGTTTCGCAAGGCACGCCGGCCCCGCCAAGCACCAAGCGCCCCGCGCCAAGCGCCAACAGCTACGCCCTTACCAACCTGGCCGCCGCGCCTTGGGAAGACCGCCTGAAGCTGCGCCGCCACGCCACCGTGCTCTTCGATTTTGACGAGCAAAAGGCGCAGGGAGAGTGGAACCGCAAGCTCCACTTTGCGCTGCGCCGCTTGCTGACGGCCGCCGACGTGGGCCGCGTGGCCAGCCAGCTCGTGGCCGAGGGCATCCTGAGTGCCCGCGAGCGCCCGACGCTGGTGGAGAGCCTTGAGCGCCTGGTGAGCGACCCGCGCCTGGCGCCCTACTTCGCCCCGCACCTGAGCGTGGAAACCGAGCGGGAAATTTTGGTGGGCGGCGTGAAGCTGCGCGACTACAAGCCCGACCGCGTGGTGCTGGAGCCTTCGCTGGAAGAACACCACCGCACGGGCGGCCGGGTTACGCTGCTCGACTTTCACTTGCCGCCGCCCCAGGAAAGGCACAAGCGGCAGCTGCGCAACTACGCCACGCTGTTTGAGCAGCTGGGGTATGCGGAGGTGCGCGGCGTGCTGTATTATTTCGGTACCGGCGAGGTGGTGGAGGTGTGATAAAACGCCCTCGTCTCGCAAAGCATTCGAGCTAATGCGGTAGTAAAATGCTAGGCTGCGTACGCCCGGCGCTACTTATTTCAAGCACGGGCTGAAGCCGTTCCTTGGCGGCGACCGAAAAGCCCTTTGGCCGCTTTAAGTACTTCGGGAAAGGCCAGGACCACCGACGCGATGGAAGCCACGGTGGCCAGTTGGCAATAGGCGCACAGCGCTTTGTTTTCTTGCCATTCCTCGCGCCCGAGCTGGACGGCGGTAGCGGTGTCGAACACGGTTTTGGCGCCCATGGCCACGGGCAGCAGGGGGCTCTCGGCGGCTCGATTGGCGCCGCCGGCGCCGGCCAACGCGGCGGTGAGGCCGTAGCTGACCACCATGAGCAAGGCATCGGGAGTAGCCAGGCGCTTGTAGGCGTAGGTGGAAGCGTCAACTTTATCCGCGTCGAAAAGCCCGTGCGGGGGCGGGTCGGGCAGGTGGTTGATGATGCCGGTTTGGTAGAGGCTCACGATTTGGCCCATGGCGGTGCCGAACAGGGAAAGGCCCAAAATCCAGCGGCGACGAGTGAGGTCGGGCGAGTCGCCCTGGCGCAGCTCCTGGCTGAGCTGCTGGGGAGAAGGTGTGGACATGGAACGCAATGAAAGGGGAAAGAAGGTGTGAGGAGTACGCGGGCGCCGCAGCGGAGTTATTGTCCGGCTTAGCCTGCGCGATGGCCCACGCCGGGCAGCGGCCGTGCCAGGCAACAGCCGTGGGCGGCGGGCAGTGGCAGCCTTTTATGATTGCGCCGGGCTTCTTCGTGCCGACCTTTGCCCGTATGCACACGCTTGACCAACTGCGCTCCGGCCAGCTCCAGGGCATCAAACGCCTCGACTTAGCCGCTGGATTGACGGCGTTTCCACCCGAAATATTCGCCCTGGCTGACTCGCTGGAAGTACTCAATCTTTCCGGCAACGCCCTCTCCTCTCTCCCCGACGACCTTCCGAAGCTGCACAAGCTGCGCGTCATCTTTTGCTCGGATAATCAGTTCACCTCCGTGCCCGAAGTGCTGGCCCGCTGCCCGGAGCTGCGCATGGTGGGCTTCAAGGCCAACCAAATTCGCAGCTTGCCCGCGGCCGCGCTGCCATCCAAGTTGCGTTGGCTGATTCTGTCCGACAACCAGTTGGAAGCCGTTCCGGCAGAAATTGGAAACTGTCAGCACCTGCAAAAGCTGATGCTCGCGGGCAACCGGCTGAAGACGCTGCCCGAAACCTTGGCCCGCTGCATCAAGCTGGAACTGCTGCGCATCGCGGCCAACGAACTCACCGAACTGCCGGCCTGGCTGCTCCGCATGCCGCGGCTCACGTGGCTGGCTTACGCCGGCAACCCCTTTGCCGATTCGTCGGAGGCGGCAGCCCATCCCCACATCGACCGCATCGATTGGGAGCAGTTGGCCCTGGAGCAGCAATTGGGCGAAGGCGCGTCGGGCGTCATTTACCGGGCCGAGTGGCGCCGCCCCGACGCCCCACCCACCGAGGTTGCGGTGAAGATTTTTAAGGGCGCGCTTACCAGCGACGGGTTGCCCCTCCACGAAATGGCGGCTTGCATTGGGGCCGGCACCCACCCCAACCTGATTGCCGTGCAAGGCCAACTTGCCCGCCACCCCACCGGTGCCGAAGGCTTGGTGTTGGAGCTGGTTAGCCCCAGCTTCCGCAATCTGGCCGGGCCGCCCAGCCTGGAGTCCTGCACCCGTGACGTGTACGCGGCGGGCACGCGCTTTAGCCTGGAGGCCGTGTTTCGCATTGCGCGCGGCATTGCTGCGGCGGCCGAGCATTTGCACGCTCGCCGCATCATGCACGGCGACCTCTACGCCCACAACATCCTCATCAACGACGCCGGCAAGCCCTTGTTGGGCGATTTTGGGGCAGCCTGTTTCTTCGAGCCCACCGCAACAACCACGGCCACTGCGTTGCAACAGTTAGAGGCCCGCGCATTCGGCTGCTTACTGGAAGAATTGCTGGAGCACTGCGTTGCCGACCCCAGCACCACGGAACAGCTATGGGCTTTGCAGCAGCGGTGCACGCAGCCCGAGGTAGCGGCGCGCCCTTTGTTCTCTGAAATCCACCGCACGCTGACGCAGCTACAACCTGCGTTCAGCTCCCAGCAGTTGGCGTAACGACTCTATTAAGCGGGCGTTTGCACCGGGCAGAACGAGTACCCCGAAATTCCATTTCGGCCCGCTGGGGGGTGTGGACACTAAGGATTCCTACTAAAAAAGAACGTTATGCAGAGCGCCGCGAAGCATCTCGCCTGCCGCCCCCACTTACCTGCCGCCACTACTTAGTTGAAGCCCGCGAGATGCTTCGCGGCGCTCTGCATGACGTTCTGTTGGTTTACTGTCCACATGCCCTAGCACGATGGTCGTTCTACCGGGCCGAAATGGAATTTCAGGGTACTCGTTCTGATAGCCTCAGCTAATTTTTACTGCTTCTTACGCGCTACTTGGTGAGCCAGCCGTTGGCGTCCAGCCAGTTGCGCAGGCGGTCGGCCCACTGGTCTTGGGTGGTTTTGTTGTTTAGGCCAAACCCGTGGCCACCCTTGGAGTAGAGGTGCATTTCGGTGGGCACGCCGTGGCGCAGGCAAGCCTGGTAGAACACGATGCTGTTGTTCACGGGCACGGTTTTGTCGTCCTGAGCGTGCACCAGAAACGTGGGCGGCGTTTGGGCCGTGACTTGCAATTCGTTGGAATACAGGCGCACTTGGTCGGCAGTGGGCTGTTTGCCGAGCAGATTATCGCGGGAGCCGCCGTGCTTCAGGCTGTCGCTGAAGCTGATGACCGGGTACATGAGCACCAAAAACGCCGGCCGGACCGATTCCGGGCCTGGATTTGGGCCCACCGGACGGGCGAAATGCGTGCCCGCCGTGGCCGCCAAGTGCCCGCCCGCCGAAAACCCCATCAGGCCAATGCGCTCGGGCTTGAGGTTGTATTTGGCGGCCTGCTGGCGCACGAGGCGCAGGGCTTGCTGGGCATCGAGCAGCGGCGCAATGGACTTGTCGGGCTGGCTTTGGTCGTTGGGCAAGCGGTACTTGAGCACGAAGGCCGTCACCCCCATTTCGTTGAGGCGCTTGGCCACGTCGTAGCCCTCGCTGTCGATGGAGAGCCGCGCATAGCCGCCGCCGGGGCAGATGACAACCGCCGTGCCGTTGGCCGTGCCTGCGGCGGGCAGAAACGCCGTGAGGTTGGGCTGCACCACGTTGGAGATGCGCACCCCGCCATTGTCCAGCGTGACGCTGGTTTCCTCCACTTTGCTGGGCTTGGAATTGGGAATCGTCCCGCTGTAGATGGGGAACGTTTGCTGCGCAAAAGCGGCTCCGGATGCCCACAATGCAATAGCTGCGACCTTGGCGGGAAGAGTTAATTTCATAAAATTTGCTGTTTAACGCAAGGTCGTGCCAAGTAGCGATTCACCAAAATTATCCCAAAATAGCTAATAAAATTCGGGCAAAGTGCAACCTATCGTGAACCTTGCCGTAGCGGCGGCGGTCTTTAAAACATGCGCAAGACCACTCTGCTGGCCGCCGCCGCTCTGTTGAGCAGCCCCGGCCTCACCCTGGCCCAAAATACGCCGGAAGAAAACAACCCCAACGTGGATGCTCCTTTCGTGCGGAACATTCGCGCCGACCGTCCCGGACAAACCATCACCGCCCAAGTGCTTCGCCCGGGCCGCTTCCAACTGGAAACCGGCTTTCAGCGACAATTCGGCGGCACCACTTTTGCCCAAAGCCGGAGCGCCGCCACCCTCCGCGTGGGCTTTTTCAACAGCATGGAGCTGCGGGTGAGCCAGCCCTACTTCCACAACGGGCCGTCCGTGGTAACCGAAGCTGGGCGGATTGACGCCAGCGGCTGGGCCCCCGTGGTCATCGGCACCAAGCTGATGCTCTCGCCCAACTACGACACCCGCACCCAGGTGGCCATATTGGTGGAATCGTCGGTGCCCAAAACCGGCGGCCAGGGCCTGCGAACCACGACTTGGGGCCCCAGCGGCCGCCTGCTCGTGAGCGAGCAGCTAGGCGAGCGGTTTGGCCTAGAGGGCAACTTTGGCTTTAGCCAGCCAGGCCTCACCGTGGCCGACATGAACAAAGGCCAGTTTTTGGGCACGCTGGCCCTCAACGGCCCCTTGGGCGACCGAGCCGGCTTCTTCGTGGAAGGGTACGGCTACGGCCGGGGTGCCATCAGCACCGGCGCCACCACGGGCCTGTACTTCCGCCCCATTCCAGAAGTTCGAGTAGACGTGACGGCCGGCCGCCAAGTGAGCGGCCTCGCAGCCGGCACGTCAACGGTAGGCGCCGGGATGACCTTTAAAGTAGGCAAGTAGCGGCTCGGATTCGCCACGGCATCAGCACCAAAAGCGGGTTGTTACGTACAGGTAAGCGGAACCGAACCCTTTCGCCCGCTGCCATGCTTTCACCCTCGTATTTCCGGCTGGTCACTCTCGCGTTATTGGCTAGCGCCACTGCTTGCAGCTACAATCCTGCCGAGCGCCCCGCAGCGGGCCCTGTGGCGGGCACCGTTGTGGCCGCTTCGCCCTTGCAAGACGTGCGGTGGGAACTGCGGGAAATAGGCGGCTAACCCGCTCCGGCCACGGAGCAAACGCCCTACCTGCTCTTGCACGAAGAAAAGGCCCGCGTGGAGGGTCGCGCCGCCTGCAACCGGTTTTCGGGGCCTTACGCCGCGGCGGGTGACGGTGCGTTGCGGCTGGGTCCGCTGGCCACCACGCGCAGCGCCTGCCCCGACCTTGCGGCCGAAGGGCCCTTTTTGCAGGCCCTCAACCAGGCGCAGCACTACCGCATCAGCGGCAGCACGCTAAGTCTTTACGGGACCGATACGCTTAGCGCGCCCTTAGCCCGCTTGGAAGCGGTGCCGGAGAAGTAGCGTTGCTATTTAGTGCCCCCGCCGCTTGGTTCCGGGGCCACGCGTGTGGGCGTTTGCTGGCCGCTGGCAATGCCACTGGCGCTTTGCGCAATGGCTTGAATAACAGCCGTCATGTTGACCAAATCCAAGCTTTCCACTTCATCGTCTACCGAGTGGTAGAGCTTGTCGGTGGGAATTTGGTCGGTGCTGATGCTGTGCGCCGGCACGCCTAGCTTGGCCAGGGTGGCGTTGTCGGAACGGTAGAAAAGGTTCTGTTCGGGATAAGGGTCGGGCTCGAAGCGGAATTTGCTGCCGGCCAGGTTGGCTTGCAGCAGCTTGCCAAAATCGGTTTTCTCGTAGCCCGTGATGAAGGCCGCGTTGGGGCCAAACTTCGAGACCTTGCCAATCATCTCAATGTTGAACATGGCCACCACTTGCTGCGGGTCGAGCTGCTTGGAGAAGTACTGCGAGCCAAAGCCGCCCACTTCCTCGGCCGCAAAGGCCACGAAAAGCAGCGAGCGAGCGTTGTCCTTCTTCTTTTTGAAATACTCGGCCAACGCGACCACGGCCGTAGTGCCGCTGGCGTCGTCGTCGGCGCCGTTGGCGATGGAGTCGCCGGCCGTGGGCTTGATGGTGCCGAGGTGGTCGTAATGCCCCGAGAACACCACCGACTCTTTGGCTCGTGCGGCGTCGCGCCCCGACAGCACGCCCACCACGTTGCGCAATTCTACGGGCCGTACCGCGGTGCTGGCCGTGATGCGAAACTTGGGCGAAGCAGGCGCAGCTCCCAGCACAAACACCGTGGAATACAGACCCGGCTGCTCCGTGCTCATCGCGCCGCGGCCCACGTAGCCGGCAATTTGCTTGAACGTCTTGGTCTGGGCCGTGTCCACGAACACGATGGTGTTAGCAGTGGGGCGCAGAAAAGCGCCCAGCTTGCGGCGCTCGGCAGGGTCGGCGCCAATGGAAGCGACGGTTACCGGCTGCGCGTCTTCGCTCGTCCACGTCAAGGTGGGTTGGCCCGACACAACCAGCAACTTGCCCGGGGCCACGGCCTGCCCGTTGAGGGTGGCGGTAGCCGGCCCAGGCACGGTCTGGTACACGGTAAACGCCTGCTCAAACCCGGTGGCGCCTGGCAGCGGCTCCAAGCCAATGCGCTTGAACTCACCCGCCAGGAACTGCGCAGCTTTCAGCCCGCCGGGCTGGCCGGTGCCACGGCCCTGCATGTCGTCGGCGGCCAAGGTGCGCACCACGCGTTCGACTGTGGCGGCTGATACGAGAGGAGCTTTTGCACGTCCAGCAGATTTCTGCTTTTGCCCTACTGCTGTGAATGCTGTTAGCGTCAACGCAACAGCGAAGGAATACTTAATCATCAAGATTACTAAGTTTTTGGTAGGCCTTGGCGTCATACGATGACCTTTTTTCACTTGCCTTAGATTCGTCGGCCTATTTGCGCGGCATCGCTTCATTCATGCGCTGCACAACGGCAGCAAGTTCGGCATCGCTACGTGCCTTGGTTTTATTCTTTGTTTCAGCGGCAGCAACAGCAGACTGACGAAGAGCAACCGCGGCCACAATACTGGCTTGCGTCGGTTTGACTGACACCACTGTGCCATCAGCCCACCGCAAAAAATATTGCGCAGAGTTTTGGTAGGAATCCACGGGATTGCTGCTACTATATGAAGGGTCTGAATTTCCCTTTATTATAGTTTTACGCGGAAGCTTTAACAAGCGCAGTTCTTCCCCGCTCGACAATGCTTCTGCAAATGCCACAGGGACGCCTGTCACTGCACCGGGTGGTAAGAGCTCAAAGCGTCGTTCTTCAGGCTGACCGTTAATTCCGGTGGGCCGCAACGAGAAGCTCAAAATACTCCCAGGGGCTAAGATGATGGAATCTCCCTGAGGGCGCAATGCCCGAACCTGTTGGTTAAACACGTCAAATTTGAGTACTCCACTCATTGGTTTCGCCTTTGCACCCAACCGTACTTCTCCCATTGCCCAGCCTGGCACAACGAATGGGGTACCGCGCACAGTACGGGGACGGGTATCAAATGCAATAAGGTCGAAACCGTTGTCTCCAAACTCGTTGACAGTTTGCAATTTGTTTGCAAGTGCCGCTTCGGCTCCCGTATTCTTTACGCCGGACGCGCTACTTGAAGGTTTTGAAATGGTGCCTGGCACTACGGTCTGAGCAGCCAAAGGAATGGCAATGAAGCTAAGACCGGACAACCATAAGAGTCTGACTTGCATAAAGAGTTAAAAGTAGAAGAATGAATGCCCTGCCAATATAGGAGGTAAACAGTGCTTTGTACTTTAACCACTTACCCTAGTGTGAGCACCAGGTCGTCGGCTTGCACGCGGCTGCCTTCGGTCAGCACGATGTCGGCCACGGTGAGGTCTTGGGGGGCGGTGATGGTGGTTTCCATCTTCATGGCCTCGATGACAAAGAGCGGGGTGTTTTTGGGCGCCGCCTGGCCGGGCTTCACCAGCACCTTGCTGAGCATGCCTTGCAAGGGCGCACCCATCTGGCTCGGATTGCCTTTGTCGGCCTTGGCGTTGCTGACTTTGGTGGCGGCCACCGACTGGTCGCGCACTTGCAGGTTACGGGTCTGGCCGTTGAGGGTAAAGAAGATGGTGCGGCAGCCTTCCTCGTTGATGGTGCCCACCGACTCCAGGCGCACAATGACTGATTTACCGCGCGCAATTTCGATAAGGGTTTCCTCGCCCGGCTTCAGGCCATAAAAAAACACCGAGGTGGGCACGCTGCTCACGTTGCCGTATTTCTGCCGGTGCGCCCAGTACTCCTCGAAAACCTTGGGGTAGAGCAGCGACGAGAGCATGTCGGTGAACTTGGCGCCGGGAAATTTCTCCTGAAACGCCGGCCATTCTTGGTCGAAATCGATGGGCGCAAGGTGCTCGTTAGGCCGGTCGGTGAAGGGCGCTTCGTTCTTAAGAATGAGCTTTTGCAGCTCGGCGGGCCAGCCGCCTTCGGGTTGGCCGATGTCGCCGCGGAACAGCTCGCGCACCGATTCAGGGAAGTTTAGGCCCTCCCCGCGTTCCATCACGTCTTCGGGCGTGAGGTTGTTGGACACCATAAACAAAGCCATGTCGCCCACCACTTTGCTGCTCGGCGTCACCTTCACAATGTCGCCGAACATATCGTTCACGTCAGCAAAGCGCTGCTTTACTTCCTCAAACTTGTCGAGCAAGCCCAGCGACGACGCCTGCGGCCGCAGGTTAGAATACTGCCCCCCCGGAATCTCGTGCTGGAACACCTCCGAAGTGCCGGCCTTCAAGCCAGACTCGAACGGGTAATACATCTCGCGCACGGCCTCCCAGTAGTTGCTGAACTCGTTCAAGGACTGCTGGTCGAACTCGCGGTGGCGCGGCGTGTGGCGCAGCATTTCCACCACCGAGTTGAAGTTGGGCTGCGAGGTAAGGCCCGAAAGTGCGCCCAAGGCCACGTCGATGACGTTGACGCCGGCCTCCACGGCTTTGGCGTAGGTGGCGGCTTGCAGCGATGACGTGTCGTGGGTGTGCAGGTGAATGGGCAGCTTTACCGTGTCGCGCAGGCCCTGAATCAGCTCAGTAGCGGCGTAGGGCTTGAGTAGGCCTGCCATGTCCTTGATGCACAGGATGTGCGCGCCGGCGTCTTCCAGCTGCTTGGCCAGCTTTAGGTAATACTCAAGGCTGTATTTGGTGCGCTTGGGGTCCAGAATGTCGCCCGTGTAGCAGATGCAGGCTTCGGCCAGCCGGTCGGTTTTGTTGCGTACGAAACCGATGCAAGCTTCCATGCCTTTGAGCCAGTTCAGCGAGTCAAAAATGCGGAAGATGTCCACGCCGGTTTCGGCCGCTTGCTGCACAAACCGCTCGGTGAGGTTATCGGGGTAAGCCTTGTAGCCCACGCCGTTGGCGCCGCGGATGAGCATTTGCAGCAGGATATTGGGGATGGCAGCGCGCAGGCGGGCCAGGCGCTCCCAGGGGTCTTCGTGCAGGAAGCGCAGGGCCACGTCGAAGGTGGCGCCGCCCCATACTTCCAGGCTGAAGGTTTGGGGGTGTTGCTGGGCGTAGGCGCCGGCTACTTTCAGCATGTCCCAGGTGCGCATGCGGGTGGCCAGCAGGCTCTGATGAGCGTCGCGCAGTGTGGTGTCGGTGTAATGAATCAGGGGCTCGTCGCGCAGCCATTGGGCAAAGCCTTCGGGGCCCAGCTCGTCGAGCTTTTGCTTGGTGCCGGGCGCGGGAGCGGCGTGGCCGGAATGCGGAATGTGCGGGCGGCGCGGGTTGGCGCGCGGGTCGAGCAGGTTGCGCACGTCGGGGTTACCGTTCACCACCGTCTCGCCGATGAAGCCGAGCAGGCGCGTGGCCCGGTCTTCGCGCGGCTTGAACTCGAACAGCTCCGCGTGCTCTTTGATGAAGTCCACGGTCGCGTTGCCGGCCCGGAATTCGGGGTTGGCCACGATGTTGTCGAGGAACGGAATATTGGTGCGCACGCCCCGGATGCGGAATTCGGCCAGGGCCCGGCGCATTTTCTGGGCCGCGCCCAGCAGCGTGGGCGCGTGCGTGGACACCTTCACCAGCATCGAGTCGAAAAACGGCGACACCACCGAGCCCTGGTACACCGACCCTTCGTCGAGCCGAATGCCAAAGCCGCCGGCCGTGCGGTAGGCCAAGATGGTGCCGTAGTCGGGCTTGAAGTCGTTGGCGGGGTTTTCGGTGGTGATGCGGCATTGCATGGCAAAGCCCGCCCGCAGCGGCACCACGTCGGGCCCCAGGCCAATTTCCGGGTCGCTGAGCTTGTGGTCGGCCGCGATGTAAATCTGCGTTTTTATCAGGTCCACGCCCGTTATCATCTCCGTCACGGTGTGCTCGACCTGGATGCGCGGGTTGACTTCGATGAAGTAAATCCGGTCAAGCTCGGAGTTCACCAGGAACTCCACGGTCCCCACGTTGTCGTAGCCCACGGCACGGCCTATGCGCAGGGCATATTCATACAACAGGTGCCGCTGGTGGTCGGGCAGGTTCATGGCCGGGGCCACTTCCACCACCTTCTGGAAGCGGCGCTGCACCGAGCAGTCGCGCTCGTAGAGGTGCACCAAGTTCCCGTGGTGGTCGCCCACGAGCTGCACTTCGATGTGCTTGGGCCGCTCCACAAACTTTTCCAGAAACACGGTGTCGTCGCCGAAGGCGTTCAACGCCTCGCTGCGGGCTTCAAAAAAGCCTTTCTCCAGCTCCTCATCGCTGCGGATGATGCGCATGCCGCGCCCGCCGCCGCCGCTGGCGGCCTTCAGCATTACGGGGTAGCCGATGCGCTGAGCTTCGGTTTTGGCGGTTTCGAAATCGACCAACTCTGCTTCACTGCTCTCGATTTGGGGCACTTGGCACTGCTGGGCCACTTCCTTGGCGCGCACTTTGTCGCCCAGCGCTTCCATCACCTCGGGGCGCGGGCCGATGAAAATGATGCCTTCCTCGGCGCAGCGGCGCGACAGCGTGGCGTTCTCGGACAAGAAGCCGTAGCCGGGGTGAACCGCGTTGGCGCCGTTTTCCTTGGCAATGCGCAGGATGCCCTCGATGTCGAGGTAGGGTTTCAGCGGCTCGTCGTCGCGGCCAATTTGATAGGCCTCGTCGGCTTTGTAGCGGTGCAGCGAGTACCGGTCCTCGTAGGTGTACACGGCCACCGTGGGGATGTTGAGCTCGGTGGCGGCGCGCATCACGCGAATGGCAATTTCGCCGCGGTTGGCGACCAGGAGTTTAGTTATTTTCATATGCAAGTGGTGAGATAAGCGCGCTTACGGCGAAACTACGCGAAAGGCTGCCACAAACGTACGGCTCGCGGTTTTATTCAGCGAAATTTCGCTAAATGAGAATATTCTGCCGCATTACCCACGCTCGCTGAAGGGCCATTGGGTAAACTTTCGCACCCATCGGCAGTTGTGCTTGCTTTCAAAGCCCAACCTTTTCTCGCATGGATTTCACCACCAAAAATATCCTCGTTGTGGGGGCTTCGTCGGGCATTGGCCTGGCCACCGCCCGCCTGTTGAGCGGCCTTGGCGCGCATTTGTTCACCGCCTCCCGGCACCTCTCGCCCGAGCTGCAAGAATTGGGCACCACCCACTTGGAGTATGATGCCACGCAAGCCGTAGGCACGGCTTTCGACGGCCTGCCCGACACCCTACACGGCGTGGTGTACTGCCCCGGCAGCATTAAGCTGCGCCCCTTCGAGCGAATTCCCACCGAAGATTTTCAGGCTGATTTTGACCTGAACGTACTGGGGGCGGTGCGGGTGTTGCAAGCCACGATGAAGCGCCTCAAAAAAGCGGAAGGCACGGCTTCGGTGGTGCTGTTCAGCACCGTGGCGGCCGACACGGGCATGAGCTTTCACGCCAGCATTGCCACGGCCAAGGCGGCCGTGGAAGGCCTCACGCGGGCTCTGGCCGCCGAGTACGCCGCCAGCGGTGTAAGGGTAAACTGCATTGCGCCTTCGTTGACCAATACTCCCTTGGCTGCCGCCCTGCTCAACTCGCCCGAAAAAGCCGAAGCCGGCGCCAAGCGCCACCCCTTGCAGCGCATCGGCCAGCCGGAGGATTTGGCTTACACCACTTCTTTCCTGTTATCGGACCACAGCTCATTTGTGACCGGCCAAGTGCTGGCCGTAGACGGCGGCATGGGGAAACTTAAATAGAGGTTAGTTGTCAGTTGCTCGTTGTCGGTTGCTAGCGGCGGGCGGCGAATGCGGCGTGTTTGCCTACACAACCCTGCTGCGACCGGATGGGTACTGACAACGAGCAACCGACAACTACCGACGCATGAAAGTCTGCATTTTTTGGCACCGGCGCGACTTGCGCATTCACGACAATGCGGGCCTCGCAGCGTCCCTAGCCAGCGGCCTGCCGGTGGTGCCGCTTTTCATTTACGACTCGGACATTCTGGACTACTTGCCGGACAAGGCCGATGCCCGACTCACCTTCATTTACGACGAAGTGGAGCGGCTGGCCCGGCAAACCGAGGAGGCCGGCGGCACCTTCCTGGCGCGCTACGGCAAGCCTGTGGAGGTATTGGAAAAGCTAGTGCAGGAGTTCGACGTGGCGGCCGTGCACACCAACGAAGACTACGAGCCCTACGCCCGCAAGCGCGACGGCGAGGTGGGCGAAATGCTGAGCCGGCACGGCGTCGATTTCTTTCTGTACAAAGACCAGGTCATCTTCGCCAAAGACGAAATCATGACCAAATCGGGCACGGTGCCCAAGGTTTTTGGCGCTTACCACAAGTCGTACCTGGCCCGGCTGACCGACCACATGCTGCTGCCCTTTGGCTCGGCCGACGCCTTCACCAAAGCGCATTTGGCCAAGCTGGACGCCGATAAAGCCGGCCCGCGCCCCACGCTCGAAAGCATGGGGTTCGCGCGCAAAGAGCAATTCGTGCCCACCGCCGACCTGCCCGCGGAGGACGTGGTGCGCAACTACCACAAAACCCGCAACACCCCGTCCCTGCAAAACGGCAGCACCCGCATTTCGGTGCAGCTGCGTTTCGGCACGTTGAGCGTGCGGCAAGTGGTGCGCCAAGCCCAAGCCTTGAACCCGAAGCTGCTGGCTGAAATCAGCTGGCGCGACTTCTTCATGATGTTGCTCTGGCACTTTCCCAACACCGCCACCGAGGCCTACGACCCCAAGATGCGGAACATCCCCTACCGCAACAACGACGAGGAATTCCAAGCCTGGTGCGAGGGCCGCACCGGCTACCCGCTGGTGGACGCGGGCATGCGCGAGCTCAACGCCACCGGCTACCTGCCCAACCGCGTGCGCATTGCCACGGCGGGTTTTTTGGTGAAGCATTTGTTCACGGACTGGCGCCGGGGAGAAAAGTATTTTGCCGACAAGCTGCTGGACTACGAGCTGGCCAACAACATCGGCAACTGGCAGTGGATGGCGGGCACCGGCGCCGTGGCCGCGCCCTGGTTCCGGGTGTACAGCCCCGAAAGCCAGCTCGAAAAGGTGGACCCCGAGTTGAAATACGTGAAGCGCTGGGTGCCCGAAGTGGGCACTGCGGCCTACCCCACTCCCATTGTCGACCACAAGTTTGCCCGCGAGCGGGCCGTGGAAGCCATTCGGGCGGCGCGCATTGCGGCGGGGTAGTAGCGCGGACTTTTAGTCCGCGAATGCCTCTTTGGTGGTGAGCTCCTCGAGGACTAAAAGTCCGCGCTACCTCAGCCGAACCGTAGCGGGGGCAAAGCGGTTACAGGGGCATGGAAAAGGACCGCATCAAACAAGCTTACCTCGCCTTTGTGCTCAACGAAGGCCGCCCGCCGCAATCGGTGTTCAAGCTCACCCAGCAGCTGGGCCTGGCCGAACAGGAATTCTACAAATTCTACCCCAACTTCGAGGCCATTGACCGCGAAATCTGGGCGGACTTCGGGCGGCAGGCGCGCACCACCGCGGCGGCCGAGCCGGTGTGGGAAGGCTACGGCAGCCGCGAGAAGCTGCTGGCGTTTTACTACACGCTGCTCGAAATCCTGAAAAACAACCGGTCCTACGCCCTCATGAGCCTGCGCCGCTCGCTGAGCCGAATGCCGGGCCTTTCGCCCCGCGTGCTCGACGACTTCCGGCAAGACTTTGAATATTTCGTGGGCGACTTGCTGAGCGCGGGCCGGGTGAGCGGCGAAATTGCCAACCGCCCGCTGGTGCAGGAAGGCTACCCGCGCTTCTTCTGGCAGCAGGTGCTGTTCGTGCTCGGCTTCTTCGCCAAAGACGACTCCGTCAACTTCGAGCGCACCGACGCCGCCGTGGAAAAGGCCGTGACGCTGAGCTTTGACTTGGTGGGCCGCAATACCCTGGATTCGGCCGTGGATTTCGTGCGGTTTTTGGTGCGGCGGTAGGCGAAAAACCCAAAAGTTAACCGTCACGCAGAGCGCAGCGAAGCATCTTGCCCGCAGTCACTAACCAATTGAAGCACGCGAGATGCTTCGCTGCGCTCTGCGTGACGGCCTTTCAAACAATACATGTCCGACGAACCCCAAACCTCCCTGCCAACCACCAAGGTGGCCCGCGCCGCGCGCTTCGCCAAAACTGGCTTTAATGTTGGCACCAACTACATTAAGCACTACGCCAAAAAAGCCGTGGGCGCGGAGTCGACCACCGAAGACTTGCACGCCGCCAACGCCGCCGAGCTATACGGCACCCTGAGCGAGATGAAAGGCTCGGTGTTGAAAGTGGCCCAGATGCTGGCCATGGAGAAAAACATGCTGCCCACGGCCTACGCTGAGCAGTTTGCCAAGGCGCAGTACTCCACTCCGCCCCTATCGGGCCCGTTGGTGGTGAAGGCCTTCCGCGATGCTTTCGGCCAGTCGCCGTTTCAGCTGTTTGATGAGTTTGAACCCGAAGCGCGCCAGGCAGCCAGCATCGGCCAAGTGCATTTTGCCCGCAAGGATGGCAAAGCGCTGGCGGTGAAGGTGCAATACCCCGGCGTGGCCGCCAGCATCAAATCCGACATTAACCTAGTGAAGCCCATTGCCCTGCGCATCATGGGCTTGAATGAGGCGCAGGTACGGCCCTACTTGGAGGAAGTGGAGGCCCGCCTGCTGGAAGAAACCGACTACGTGCTGGAGCTGCGCCGCGGCCAGGAAATTGCGGCCAGCTGCCAGGGCCTGGCGCATTTGGAGTTTCCAGGTTATTACCCCGAATTTTCCACGGCCCGAATTCTGACCATGGACTGGCTGCCCGGCCAGCATTTGAAAGAATTTCTGGCCAGTAACCCCTCGCCGGAAGTGCGCAACCAGATTGGCCAGGCGCTGTGGGACTTCTACCAATTTCAGTTCAACACCCTGCACCAGCTGCACGCCGACCCTCACCCCGGTAACTTCCTCATGCGGGCTGAAAGCGGCGGCACCCTGGGCGTGCTCGATTTCGGTTGCGTGAAAGACGTGCCCGAAGACGTGTACCTGCTATTCACCGCCCTGCTGGCCCCCGAAACCATTGCCGACGAAGCCCGGCTAGCCGCGCTGCTCACCGAAGCGGGTGTGCTGCGCGCCACCGATGCACCCGCAATGCGGGCCCTGTACCTGCGCACCCTGCAGGTTTCGCTGGAGTTGGTGGGCCGTCCCTTCCGCCAAGCCACCTTCGACTTCGGCGACCCGTCTTACATGACCGCGCTCTACGCGCTGGGCGACGACCTGATGGCCGACCCCGAACTGCGCAAACAGCGTGAACCTCGCGGCTCCGAGCATTTTATTTACCTCAACCGGACCTACGTGGGGCTTTTCGCCCTGCTCACGGAATTGGGCGCGGTGGTAGCAACCGGTGTGCCAGCCGTGGCGGCGGCGTAGCTGCTTGCGCAGCGAGTAGGTTCCGGCACCGAAACGACCGGGGTTTTACCTTCGCGCTTATGGACATTCGGGCGGAGCTATTACGGGAGCATTCGGCCCGGCAAACGAAGCGACTGATGCAGTATGCCTGCTCGCACCCGCGCCACTTCGCTGAACTGCTGAAGGTGTTTTGGTACGGAACCCCGCGCGAGCGGCAGCTGGCCGCCGACGTGCTGGGCTGGGTGGGCGAGCAGCGGCCCAAGTGGCTGGTGCCGCACGTGGCGGGCCTGCTGGCCGCCGTGGATGCCGGCGCCGAGCACCACCCAGCCGTGCGGCGCTGCGTGGCGCGGGTGCTGCAGTTTGTGGCCGTGCCCGAGGAGTGGCAAGCCCCCGCCTTCGACACGTGCATGCGCCTGCTCGTGGCTTCGGCCGAGCCCGTGGCCGTGAAAGTGTACGCCCTGAGCGCCGCCGCCCGTTTGGCCACTCCCTACCCGGAGCTGGCGGCAGAGGTGCTGGCAGCGGCCGAAAGTGTCCTGAGCACCACCACTTCGGCGGCCTTGCACGGCCGCGCGGGCCGGGAGCTGCCCAAATTGCGCAGCGTGTTGCGGGAAGTTTTGCCGGGTTAGTTGTTGGGCTTGCTCAACCGTTTGAACACTCACAACTTTATGAAGAAACTACTTACGCTTGGTGCGGCTTTGCTGAGCCTTACGTTCTCTGCTTCGGCCCAGAAAATGGCCAGCTGCTGCGCCCGCCCCGCCGGCAACCTCTCGGCTTCGGCCACCGAGGCCTTCGCCATGCTAGCCGCCGACAAAGACTTTTCGGGCGGCCACGACGCGCCGCTGCCCTACTCTTATGCGGGCGAGGGCAAGATGATTGAGTTCAAGACGCCGGACGGTACCTCGGGCAAAGGCTTTGAAATCAAGAGCGCCACGCCGAGTAATAAGTACCTGTTCGTTATTCACGAGTGGTGGGGGCTGAACGACTACATCAAGAAAGAAGCCGCCACGTTCGCGGCCGAAATGCCCGGCGTGAACGTCATTGCCGTGGACCTGTACGACGGCAAAGTGGCCACCACGCCCGACGAAGCCGGCAAGTACATGGGCGAGGTGAAGTCGGAGCGGGCCGTAGCCATCCTCAAAGGCGCGCAGCTGTACGCCGGCCCCAAGGCACAGTTTGCCAGCGTGGGCTGGTGCTTCGGCGGCGGCTGGAGCTTGCAACAAGCCCTGCTCGCCGGCAAGCAAACGGTGGGCTGCGTGATGTACTACGGCATGCCCGAGAAAGACGTGGCCAAGCTCAAAACCCTGAACAGCGACGTCTTGGGCATCTTCGCCGCGCAAGACAAGTGGATAAATCCCGAAGTAGCCGCCCAATTCAAAAAGGACATGGCCGCGGCCGGCAAGAAAGTAACCATCGAGAGCTACGACGCCGACCATGCCTTCGCCAACCCTTCCAACCCTAAGTTCAACGCCGAGTACGCCGCCAAGGCCCATGGCCAGGCACTCACTTACCTGCGCACCAAGTTCAAAGTGAAGGCCTAAAGACCAAGCCGTCATGCTTTGCTGCACTCTGCATGACGGCCCGCATCGACTTGTGAAACCGCTTCAAAGCCCCTCCCCAAACCGGAGAGGCTTTTTGCTGCCAGAGGCGCCTTATTTCCAGGTTAGCCGGCGCTTGTTTCAGCGGGAGAGCTCGAACTGATTGCGCTGCACGAAAGGCGCGCTGGCTTCGTAGCGCACTTCTTTTTTCAAGTTAAACTGCTTCGGGCTAAGCAGAACCGTTGTGCGGATGGTGGCGGGGCGGTTGTCGTCCTGCCCCTGGCCCTGCAGCACGAGGCGCAGGGTTTGGTTGGGCAGCCATTCTTTGGCTTGAACGGTGTAATCCATCTCGTCCCACCGCACCCGCGAGCCGTCCGACGACAGCCTCAACGTATCGACGCTGGTCACGTGCTTTTTGCTGGGCTCTTCAAAATCGAAGCGCAGCAGAAGTTGCTCGGGGCGGGTCATTTCGCCTCGCACCGAGGTGTTAAGCGTCACCGTGTTGTTGGTTCGGTAGTCCACGTACTTCAGCGTGCCTTGCCAGAGCGCCAGCACGTCGGACAGGTCGCCACCGGTCAGCCGGGGCGTTGCAGTAGCCTGGCCGCGGGCAGGCAGGACTTCGGATTGCATGCGCAGGTTGCCGTTGTCGCCGGTTACGGTTAGGTCCATGCGGGCGGGGCTGGTGCTGGGATTGAGCAGTACTGCCGCCGAGCCCGCCGCAAAGCGAATGACGCCGGACTGACCGGGTTTCAGGGTGGCTTTGTTGAGGAAAGCGCCGCTCGAAAGCTGCTCCTTTATCTCCACTGCCACTTTGCCTTTATTTTTAGCGGCTACTTTAAAGGCCCCGCGCTGGCTGCCACCTAGCAAAAATTGTTTGCCGGGCTCAATGGTCAGGTCGGAACGCAGATGGTCGGAAACGCAGCCCGCAACGGCCGAGCCCGCCAGTGCCGTTGCGCTCAACAGCACCACCGTAGCCGTCGCGATGGCCTTTGGGCTCAGCGTGCGGCGCGGCCAAATGGCCCAGGCCCGGCCCCGCAGCCAGGCATCGACCGACCAGCGGCCGGCGCCGGTGCCCACCAGCAGCACAAAGCCCCAGAACATTTCCTGCTGCACGTACATGCCCGTGAAAAACTCCGGCTTGTCGTACCACATAAACGAGATGACGAAGAACTGAAACGCCAATTGGGCCGCGGCCCAGCGCGTGCCCAGCCCCAGCATCAGCATGAGGCCCCCGGCTAGCTCGCCCCAGGCGGCCAGCCACGCCCACATCACGGGCGACGGAAAAGTGAAGCCAAGGTCGGCGACTTGTTGGGTAAACCAGTCGGACGTTTCCAGTTTGGGCAGGCCGGCTTCGACCATGACAAAGCCCAGGTGCAGGCGGAAAACAAGCAGCCCGAGAGCCGCGGCGGGACCGCGCCAGTCGGGGCGGAGGGTGGTGGAGGTTTCCATGAGGGGAAAGGGGTATGGGTTGGCGAATGGATGCCCCAAAAGTCCTCTTCGCCCCTGCTCCCCGCGCTCCAACTTACGGGTTGGGCCGCCCCAATTTATGATTTGGGCCTGGTGACCTCGCCCGGCGTGCGCACAGTTAGCTTCTTAAACACCCGGTTGAAGGTGGACTTGGAATTAAATCCGCACTCTAATGCAATGCCTACCAGTGAGTAATGCGCCAGGCGCGGGTCCCGGAGCTTGCGCTCGGCCTCGGCCACGCGGTAGCTGTTCACGAAGTCGTTGAAATTCTGCCCGCACCCGGTGTTGATGACGTGCGAGAGCAGGGAGGTGTTGGTCCGCAGCCGATGCGCCAGCTCCGCCAGGGTCAATTCGGGCTCTAGCCAGGGCTGTTCTTCCGCCATCAGGCGCAGCAGTTTCTCGCGCCACGGCCGCAACTCGGGCGCCAGCTCAACCGCTGGTGCTCCGGCCGTTTTGGGCAACTCTACTTGCAATGAATCAGGCTCCAGGCTCGGCGCTGCTGGTTCTGGCCGAGCCGCGGTGGCGGCGCTGACGAACGCAGGAGTCGGCGGGCCCTCGGTTAGCGCTACCGGCACAGGCGCTGGCAGCTCCGCGGCGATGGGTGCCCGGGGGCTGTCGTCAGGCTCAAACCGCAAGGGCACGGTGGCCGCATAATTGGCCTGCAAGCCCACCACGCTGAGGTAATAAATCAGCACGCCGTTGGCCAGGTACGCGTACCAGGACCCGCTATACCCCAGCGGGCCAATAAGGGCATCCAGCACTTCGAGCGTCAGCCACACCACCAAGGCCAGCAGGGCCGCCAGCAGCAAATCACGCAGGCCTCGAAAGCGCAGCCGGGTGGTGTCCGAGAAGTTGTCGTCGAGGTAGCGGCGGTAGTGGCGGTAGTGGCGCAGCGTGGCAATGCCGTAGCCCAGCATCGACCCGTAACCAACTATGTCGAGGAGCAGGTCAACCTCGTCGAGAGCGGCAGCCCCGGCGCCTTTGGTGCCGAAATGGTGCGGCATGGGCAGGCCGCGCACCAGGTGCTGCCAGCCCACGTCGTAGACCGCCGTTCCCGCGAACGCCCCCACAAACAGCAGCCACGGCGCCAGGTGCCACCAGTGCCGCCGCAGCTCAAACTCCTGGTTGGTGAGGCTGCGGAAATACAGGTAAAAGACCGGTCCCCAGGCCAGCCACGGCCGCCACGGCACGTAGAACATGGCCGTGCTGTAGGCGTCGTGGCTGTCGTACCAGCCGGCAAAGCCCAGCATCCACTGCGCCACGGGCAGCACGTTCAGCAGCAGCAGCAAGCCCAACAAGCCATCGGCCAGGGTGCCAGTGCGGGCGGCTCGTATAAACAGGTGAGCCGCCAGCGCCAATCCCGGCACCACAAACGGCAGCAGCAACGCACTATAAGCTCTGAATTCGAACAGCACGCCGCGAAGCTACATACCGCTTGGTAGTTGTTGGTTGTTGGTTGTTAGTTGCTGGTTATCGGTTGGCAGATACTGGCATAGAACTACCTAATAACTGACAATCAGCAACGAAAAACCAGTAACCAACAACCAACAACTACCAGGCGGTGGCCAGCATGCCCGCCAGCTCGGCCACGCACTCGTTCAGCTGCTCCCAGGCGGGCAGCACGAAGTACTGGTGTTGGTAGCGGGCGCCCGTTACGGGCGTGCGCAGCACGGTGGCCAGGTCGAAGGCCAAGCGCGGGGTGTGCTCGTTGATGCAGTGGTGGATTTCGCCGGCCGACGACAACAGGCCCGCGCCGTACAGCCGCGGCGAGCCCTCGTGCTGCACCAAGCCAAATTCGGCCGTGAAGAAATACAGCGCCCACAGCTGCTCGCGCGCCGGCGAGCCCGCCGGCTGGGCCCGATACGCCTGCCCCAGCACGTGCAGGAAATCGGCCAGCCCTTCGTCCAGCAGCATGGGCACGTGGCCGAAGAGGTCGTGGAACAGGTCGGGCTCGGGGCTGAAGTCGAACGCCCGCATGGGCCGGAT
Source organism: Hymenobacter sp. (assembly GCF_036388155.1). Classification (NCBI taxonomy): domain Bacteria; kingdom Pseudomonadati; phylum Bacteroidota; class Cytophagia; order Cytophagales; family Hymenobacteraceae; genus Hymenobacter; species Hymenobacter sp. The sequence continues at coordinate 43,217 of NZ_DASVSI010000147.1, forward strand.
GCGCGTCACCACCGGAAACTTGCGCTCGGCCAGCAGCTCAAAGAAGGCATCGGGCGCGAATGGCCGGCCCACCGGAGCCAGTTGCCAGCCGGTCTGCTCCCGCACGGTAGCGCTCAGTTCCGGGATGTCGGGGATGAACTCGCGGCGGAGGCCCAGCTTGGTCAGGCCGGTGTAAAATGCCGGGGCGGCGCGCTTGTGCAACAGCGCCGTCTGGCGGTCAAACAGAATTTTCCAGACCAGTTGGTCTTGGCCGAGGGCGTTAGCTGGGTAGGGCTTGGTGAACATAGCGTTGTGACAAAAAAAAGCCCGATATCCTTACGGAACCGGGCTTTTTGGAGTTTCTAGTGAAAGTCAGGTTTCATGCCTTGTCTTTCCTTAGCGCCAACCGCAGCCCGTTCTTCCCCTTCTTGGGGCAAGTCGCTAGCATAATACGGTTGACGTGTTGGAGGCGCATGAGTGAAACGAATGTAAGAGCCGATTTTTAAATAGCAAGCAAATAGCTAGATTAAATTTTTGCTTACTCCAGCTCACCGCGGAGCTTATACACCCGCCGCAGGTTGCGAATCAGCTTGGCCGACTCGTCAAAATTCAGCGTTTGCTGGCCGTCCGAGGCCGCCGTTTCGGGCGTCTCGTGCGTTTCGTACACAATGCCGTCGGCCCCGGCCATGACGCCCGCCATGGCCATTTGGGGCACGTAGTCGCGAATGCCGATGCCGTGCGAAGGGTCGACCACCACCGGGAGGTGGCTTTTCTCCTTCAGGATGGGCACGGCGTTCAAATCCAAGGTATTGCGACTGGCCGTTTCAAACGTGCGAATTCCCCGCTCGCAGAGAATCAGCTTCTCGTTGCCGCCCGAAAACACGTATTCGGCCGAGGACAGCAGCTCTTCGATGGTGCCCGAAATGCCGCGCTTGAGCAGCACGGGTTTATCCACCCCGCCCAAGGCGTCGAGCAGGTTAAAGTTTTGGGTGTTGCGGGCGCCCACCTGGAACACGTCCACGAAATCGTGCATCTCCTCCACCTGCGACACCTGCATCACCTCGGTCACGATTTTGATGCCGCGTGCGCGGGCCATGCGGTGAAAATCCTTCAGGCCTTCCATGCCCAACCCGCGAAACGCATAAGGCGACGAGCGCGGCTTAAACACGCCGCCGCGCATCAGGCGCACGTTGTTTTCCACGAGGTGCGCCATCACCTTTTCCATTTGCGCTTCGCTTTCGATGCTGCACGGGCCGGCGCACAAGGCCAGGGTCCCCTCGCCTATCGTCACGCCGTCGCCGAGGTCGAGCACCGTCGGCTTCACGCGCCACTTGCGGCTCACCAGCTTGTAGTCGTCCGACACGCGGTGCACGTCGCGCACACCCGGCAATTGGCCGATGGCGCGGATGTCAAAGTCCTTTTTCCCGATGGCCACCAAGTAGTGCGCGTGCTGGGTGGTCACTTCGGTGGTCTTGTAGCCTTGCAGCTTGAGGTGCTCGGTGATGGCGGGCACCTGGGCCGTTTTTTCGAGTTGAATTATCACGGATAAGAAGTAGGAATGTTAAAAGGCGGTCATGCTCATCTGGCGTCCGCGCAGCCGAAGCATCTCTACCGCTTCGTAAAACGATTGAGTTACTACCACACGCGAGATGCTTCGACTACGCTCAGCATGACCGTTCTTTATTGGGTTGGTAAAATGCTACGCTTGCTTGATGCCCTGGACAAACCGGGCGGCGGCAGCCGGCGCGTCGTCCACGTCCTTCAGAGCTTGGATGAGAGCCGAGCCGATGATGGCTCCCTCCGCGTGCTGGCAGGCCCGGTCAAAGCCGGCCTTGTCGGCAATGCCGAAGCCGATGAGGCGGGGGTTGCGGAGGTTCAGGGCGGCAATTCGTTCGAAGTAGTCTTGCTGGGCCGGCGCGTCCGTGGGCGTGGTGCCGCCCGTGGTGCCGGGGCCCGACACGAGGTATAGGAAGGCTTCGGACAGGCTATCGAGCCGGCGAATCCGCTCCTCAGAAGTCTGCGGCGTGATGAGGAAAACGGCCTTCAATCCATGTTTCTTGAAGATTTCCTGGTAAGTATCCTCGTACTCGTCGAGCGGCAAGTCGGGCAGAATCAAGCCATCGACTCCCACGGCCGCGGCCTGCCGGCAAAACTCGTCCACCCCGAACTGCATCACCGGGTTGAGGTAGCCCATGAGCAACACCGGCGTTTCGGGCACCGCGGCGCGCAGCCCTTGCAGCTGCGAGAAGAGCACCGGCAGGTTCATGCCGTTGGCCAGGGCCACCGAGCTGCTGCCTTGAATGACGGGCCCATCGGCGAGCGGGTCGGAGAAAGGCATGCCGATTTCGAGGATGTCGGCGCCGGCGTTTACCAGCGCTTCGGCCAGCGGCACGGTGTCGTGCAGGCTCGGGTAGCCGGCCGTGAAATACATGTTGAGCAGGTTTCGCTTGCTCGCAAAGGCGTTGGCTATTCGGTTGTTCATAAGGAAGTTTCTCGCGGAGGTGCGCGGAGGAAAACCGCAGAGGTTCGCGGAGGTCGTCCACTGC
>NZ_DASVSI010000148.1:0-54205 GCF_036388155.1 Hymenobacter sp.
TTCGCGCTACTGCTTAGCTCAACGAGGCTTACCCAACCGTTTCGCGGTAATAGCAGGTCAGGATGGACTCCATGGGCGCCTTGCCATCGGCTACGGCCAGTACTTGGTCGCGCTGCTCGGGCTCTAGCAAGTCCAGCAAGGGCTGTTCCACGTGGTTGAATTCTTTGAAGGCTTCCAGCAGCTGCGCGTCCCATTCGGCGTGGAAATTCAGGAGGTCGTCGGGCAGCACTTGGGTGCGGGTGCTGCCGGGCTCGGGCAGACAGTCGAAGGGCTCGGAGGGGTTGAGGTAGCCGTAGTCATCAGTCAGCTCTTCGCCGGGGTGGATGTCGCGCACGGCCAGTTCGCAGTTGTAAGCCGTGCTGATGCAGCTCGACCGAAAGCTGTGGTTCACGAACCGCGAATGGTCGCCGCACAGCACGTAGTCGCCGTTGTGGTCGCGGTAACAATACTTTTCCAGATACACTTTTTGCAAGGCGTGCATCTGCTCCAGGGCGTGCGGGGTGATGATTTGGTCGAGCGTGTCGAACGCCCAGGTGATGGTGCCTTTGGGAATAAGTTTGGTGGCGACCACGCCAAAGCCGATTTCGGTGCTGATAAACCGCAGCTCGGTGTCGGGATGAATCATACGGAAAAGGGTGGAAAGGATAGGGACGCAATGTTGGTATAAACGGCCATCGAATCAAGCAGAACCATGCAAGCGGCCGCTGCGCCTACTTTTGCGCTCATACTTTCTACTTCAGCTTCCGCATGGCCATCACGCCCACCTCGCCCACCCTCCACTCCTGGATTGACATTCGGCCCGAAAGCGACTTCCCCATCCAAAACCTGCCCTTCGGCGTGTTCGAAACCGACGAGCGGGGCCCGCACCTGGGCATTGCCATCGGCGGCTACGTCCTGGACCTGTACGCCGCCAGCCAATTCGGCTTTTTTGAGGACTTAACCGAACTGGGCGAGGCCCTGCCCAAGGTATTTCGCCGCCGCTCCCTCAACGCGTTTTTGCGCCTGGGCCGCCCCGCTTGGCGGGCCGTACGCCAGCGCGTAAGCGAACTGCTGCGCCACGACGAACCCCGCCTGCGCGACAACGAGGAAGCCGTGCGCGCTTGCCTGCTCCGCCAAACCGAGGTGCGCATGCTGCGCCCCGTGAAGCCGGCCAACTACACCGATTTTTACAGCAGCATCGAGCACGCCACCAACGTGGGCACCATGTTCCGGGACCCCGCCAACGCGCTGCTGCCCAACTGGCGCCACCTGCCCATTGGCTACCACGGCCGCACCAGCAGCATCGTGGTGTCGGGCACCGCCCTCCGCCGCCCCAACGGCCAGCGCAAAGCCCCCGACGAAGCCACTCCGACTTTCGGCCCCAGCCGCCAGCTCGATTTTGAGCTGGAAATGGCCTTTGTGGTGGGCACCGGCACCGCGCTCGGCAGCCCCGTGGCCATCGACGATGCCGAGGACCACATCTTTGGCCTGTGCCTGTTCAACGACTGGAGCGCCCGCGACTTGCAAAGCTGGGAATACGTGCCGCTAGGGCCGTTCTTGGGCAAAAACTTCGGCAGCAGCGTGGCGCCGTGGGTCGTGACGCTCGATGCCCTGGAGCCGTTCCGCGTGGCGGGCCCGGTCCAAGAACCCACGCCCCTGCCCTATTTGAACCACAGCGGCGCGCACAACTTCGACATCCACCTCGAAGTAGCCCTCACGCCGGCCGATGGCGCTGAAACCACCCTCAGCCGCACCAATTTCGGCCTGATGTACTGGAGCATGGCCCAGCAGCTCACCCACCACGCCTCCAACGGCTGCAACCTTGAGGCCGGCGACCTGTACGCCTCCGGCACCATCAGCGGCCCCACGCCCGATTCCCTGGGTTCCATGTTGGAGCTGGCGTGGCGCGGTACCCGTCCGGTGCAATTGCCCGACGGCACGGAGCGCAAATTCCTGCTCGATGGCGACACCGTGACCATGCGCGGCTACGCCGAGCGCGAAGGCGTGCGCATTGGCTTTGGCGAGGTTAGAGGCACCGTGCTGCCCGCGGTTTGATGAGGTGGAAGAAATAGGAATGAGGAGTTGTCATTGCGAGGCGCAGCCGTGGCAATCCGTCCTCTCCGTGCGACCAACTTAGAAGTGTGATAAACTTCAATAAGAAAGCCCCGGCACTATGCAGCGCCGGGGCTTTTCACATTATTACGCTGGTCGCTAAGCGAGGAAGGATTGCCACGGCTGCGCCTCGCAATGACAACTCCTCACTACACCGCAGGCATTAGTGCATTCGGTCGTCACGCACAGGCAGGTTCGTAATTATTTCGCCTTCTATTTTTAATAATTCCTGCAGCCGTTCGTCTACCAATTTTGGGTCGCAATATTCTTTGGCCAAGTCTACGTAGCTCACGAAATGCGCCGCTTCCGACACCATTAATTCGTAGTAGAATTTGCTCAATTCCTGGTCGGCGATGTGTTGCCAGAGCAATTTGAATCGTTCGCAGCTACGCGCTTCAATCAGGGCCGAAACTAATAGTTGGTCCATGAGCTGACGCTCGCGGGCGCCGCCTTTGCGCACGTGCGCCAGCAGCTGCACCACGTACTCGTCTTTGCGCGGCCGGCCCAGCTGATACCCGCGTTTGCGCAGCTCTTGGAGCACTCTTTCGAAGTGGCTCCACTCCTCGGCTACCAGGTCGGTGAGCTCGTCGACGAGTCGGGTTTTCTCGGGGTAATGGATAATCATGCTGATGCCGGTGCTGGCGGCTTTCTGCTCGCACCACGCGTGGTCAACCAGAATTTCTTCGATGTTTTTCTCGGCGATGTTTACCCAACGCGGGTCGGTATTGAGCTTTAACTTAAGGATGGTTTTCTCTTTCATCACCTAATAATTAATTAATTAAAGAAATTCCACTTCACACCCAGTTGAAACCGCCGCGGATAACCCGTGTAATAGGGCGTGGTAAAATAGCCATCGCGGTGAATGCCTTGGTTGACATAAGCCATTTTCAGGAACACCGAAACGGCTTTGATATCGGCCACAAAAAACACGTTGGCCACCGGGTAACTGCGGATAGTGAAATGGTTTTGCTGATAAAACTGCTGGGTGCTGGGGCTGTAATCGAAGGCTTTGTATCGGGACTGAAAATAAACCTCGGCGCCTACTTGGCTAAACAACGCTTTTTTGAAAATGTAGCTTTCGTAATACACCCGCGAATTGGTGACCAGGCTCGGAATACGAATGCCATTTACGTCTCCGCCACGGGTGTAGGTAGCCTGATTATCAAAACTAACCCGGCCTATTTTGACCTGGTGACGGGCAAAGCCAATGACGAGGTTGCGAGCATCAGAAATTTGCTCAGGCTCCCCCGCAGTGTTGTAATACACCAGGTCGATGATGTTTACCACACCCCCGCTGGCTTCGAACCGTTGATTAGTGAATACACCAAAATCGGACAGTTTCAGTTGCACCCGCCCCATTAGTTGATTGGTGTTGGTGTTCCTGAATTCGTTATTGGTGCCGGGCAAATGGTGCCACTCATAGTGGTTACCCACAAACTCCTGCTGCGTCAGCGTTGGCACGTACGAGTTGCTGATTGCTTCCACCGAAAAGGGCCCGGTTCGGATGGAACCCCGCAGCCAATACTCGGGGCTGGAATAAGAGTCGTCGGTGAAGGATAAAGGGTGAATTTCGCCAGACGTTTCCACCGCATAAATGGTGCGGTAGTTAAAGGCCGCCGTGCCCCCAAAAAACACCTCGTTGAAGTTACGAGTCGGTATCCGGGTCAAGCGGAGGTTCGCGGCGGTAGCGCCTTGCTCCAATGTTTGACTGGTGAGACTGGCAATTCGGTCCCGGGCATACAGCCGGTATTCCACAGACTTGGTGCGGCCCAGTACCCCCAGCGTGTTTTCTACTTGCCTGAATTCGGCTCGGTCGAGGGTATTGGTCTCGCTGCGCAACACCCGGGGGTAAAAGAAGCCGGGGTCTTCACGCGGGCGCAGGGCTTGGTCGGAGTAGTTGTTGTACTGCCGCTTGGCGTCGAAGGTGTGGTACAGGGTGAGACCTCGGTCCAACAGCCGATAAGTCTGGGTGAAATACAGCTCGTCGCGGTCCTCGTTGTTGGCCGCTTGCGTGAGGTAGACGCGCTCCTGGTCGTAGTTAAACAGGTCCCGCGGGCGGGTTTGGCCGATGATGCTGTCTTCTCCCGAAGGCAGGCGCGTGGTGGTGGTAATGGGCCAGATGCCGCCCTGCTCGATGGCCCGGTGCCTCACGTTGCTCACGTTGAAGAGCAGGTGGTAACGCTCGTCGTCGTTCTGGTAGCGCCCAAACAAGAGCAGGTTAGAATGCTCCACCAGGCCATCGCGGTTGCGGAGCACGCCCAGTATTTTGTTTGAAGCAATGCGCTCATACGCCAGGCCGATGCTGAAATTTTTCTTTAGGCTGCGGCTGTAGCTGATTTCAAACACTTGTTCGCCGGCCCCCGATTGCACCACCCGAAAGAACGAATAGGGTGACCGGGAGTCGTAGTACGCCACCGAAGAGGCATCGCGGGCGTATTTGTCGAACACGTTGCGCCCGAAGCGGGCCCCCAACTGAAAGTTGGGTTGGTACAGCAGCGGGCGCGACGCCGTGCCCACGGCCCCCAGGTCCTGTTGAAAGGTGGTGTCGTGCATCCAGAACCGTTCCTGGGGCCAGCGCGTCAGGGTGGTGTCGAGGGGCGTGCCCGAGGTGGAGTCGCGCAGCACCTCGGCTTCGTAGATGACGCGCGTGGTTTTGGGGCCGTACAACACCTTGGTGGAATCGTCGACCACTTGGGCCCAGCCGCTGGCGGGCCCCAAGAGCATCAATACAAACAATAGCCAGGCAGCGAGCCAGAAGCGGGATACAGGTGGCAAGAATCCGTTGCGTAATGCCTTCAAACAGATAACTAATACGCCGAAACACCCGCGGGAGCGTCGGCAATGTCAGGGTAAATTTCAGGAACGCGGCCGGGGCGCGTCGGGCAGGAATTGGCGCAGCAACGCGGCTCCCTTGCCCAGGAACGCCACCTGCACCGGAATAGTGTAGAGCGGCAACCCCGTCAGCACAGGCCGAATGTCGGCACCTTGCAGGCGCGTGGCATCCTTTTCGGTGGTAAAAATAGGCCAGCCCGGCTGCCAATGCCCGCGCAAGGCCGCCAAGTCGGTGGGCAGAAAGGCGTGATGGTCGGGAAACCGAGCGTGGAACCGGATGGCGTAGCCTTGCCCCTCGAGGTATTCGCGCAGCGGTCCCGGCTGGGCAATGCCCGTGAGCAGCAGGGCCGGCGCCCCGCCAGGCGGCGTTGCCAACGAGGCCGAAGGGGCTGCAACCAAAGGCTCCGACGTTGCGGCTATGGCCCGGGGCTCGCCGTAGGCATAAGCCGAAAAAAACACGGGGGTCCGGGCGCGCAGGTAGGGACGCAGGCGCTCCACCGCGGCGGCCTGGGCGGCGGCGGGCAAATCAACAGGGCATTTGGTCAGAATGACGACGTCGGCGCGGCTGGCTCCGCGGCGGCTCTCGCGCAAGCGGCCGGCCGGCAGCACGTGGTCCTTGTCAAAAGGCCTGGCCCATTCCGTCAGCAACACGTTGAGGGTGGGGCGCACGGCCCGATGCTGGTAGGCATCGTCGAGCACCACGACCGTGGTTTCGGGGTGCGCCTGCAGCAGTAGCTGCAGGCCCCGCCGGCGGGATTCGGCCACGGCCACGGGCACGTGAGCCCCCGAGAACTGCTGGCAGTACTGCCACGGTTCGTCGCCCACCGTGGCGGCCGAGTCGGCGGGGGTGGCCACGCGGGGGCCGCGGGTGCGCCGGCCATAGCCCCGGCTGAGAATGGCAGGGCGGTGCCCCTGCCGCAACAATTCTTCGACCAACCACGCCACGTGCGGGGTTTTGCCGGTTCCGCCCACGCGCAGGTTGCCCACGTTGAGCAGGGGCACGGCAAACGTGGCCGAGGTTTTCCAGCCCGCGTCGTACAGCCAGTTGCGCAAGGCCATCGCCCCGGCATACACCCAGGAAAACGGCAACAGCAAAAAAACCAACACAGAGCGCATGCGCAAAAGAAAAGCCGCGGGAAAAGACTGCAAAAGTACGGCCGCGGTTGGGCTGGCTACACAAAGTTGCCTCGGGCCGGTTGGTAGCCACCGGCCTTGCCGTAAACTCCTCCGTTATGCGCTTTCTAACCACCCTCGCTGGCGTCCTGCTGGCTTTGCCGCTGCCGTTGTTGGCGCAGCAGCCGGCACCAGATTCCCTCAGCCGTTCGGCCGCTGGGCCAGCTGCTTTCGCCTCCGAACAGGCTCGCCTGGACCGGCGCGGCTTGACGGTGTTGGGTGCCTGGGCCGCGGGCAATTTGCTGGTAAGCGGCGCATCCTTAGGCTCCACCGACGGCTCGGCCCATTATTTCCACCAGATGAATGTGGGCTGGGGGGCCGTGAACCTGGCGCTGGCCGGCACGGGCCTGCTCGCCGCTCGCCGCGCCGCTCGCCAGCCCCCACCCAACCGCGCCGGCGCCGTGCGCAGCCAGCTCCGCCTGGAAAATCTCTACCTGCTCAACGCCGGCCTCGATGTGGCTTACATGGCCACGGGCCTGTACCTGCGGGAAAAGGGCCGCAACCCAACCGCGTCTGGCTCGTCGGCGCGCTGGCGGGGCTACGGCAACTCCTTGCTGCTACAAGGCGGCTTCCTGCTGCTTTTCGACGGCTTCCAGTTCGCAGCGCACCATCGGCACGGCCGCCGGGACTTGTATCCGCTGCTCAGCCGCGTCTCGGTGGGTCCGGGGGCGGTAGCGGTGGTGTTGCCGCTGGGCCAGTTCCGCAGCACCAGCCAGCTGCTGGCCCGTACTAAGTGAAAACAAGGGGTTGAAAACGTCTATTCCATCATCAAGCAGTGTCTACCTTCTCCGAACAACTCCTGCGGTTCCTCTCCACATTTCCGCTGCCCACGGGGTTGCCCACCGGCGTAGAGGCCCAAAGTCCTTTTCGCGAGCCCGCAGTGCATGAGCTGCTGCGTCAGTTTTCAGAGAAATATTACGTGGGCTCGAAGCCCCGGGTAGCCGTGCTGGGCATCAACCCCGGACGCCTCGGCATGGGCCGCACCGGCCTCGCCTTCACCGACCCAGCCGCCCTGCACCAGCACTGCGGCATCAGCCATACGCTGCCTCCACAGCGCCCCGAAATATCCAGCCAGTTCATCTACCGGGTCATTGCCGAGCTGGGCGGGCCGGCGGCTTTCTACGAGCATTTCTACCTGGGCTCGGTGTACCCGCTGGTGTTGCTGCGCGAGGGGTTGAATTACAATTACTACGACTCGCCGGCCCTGACCAAAGCGCTGTGGCCCGACATGCAAGCCTCCGTGAGCCAGCAGGTTCAACACCTGGGCCTGCGCACCGACGTGGCCGTAAGCCTGGGCAAACGCAACGGCATTTTCTTTCAACGCCTGAACGATGAATTGAAGCTCTTCAAGGAAATTATCGTCCTCGACCACCCCCGCTACCTCATGCAGTATCAGCGGCGTGCCGTGGCCGAAAACGTGGCGCAATACGTAGCAACACTGGGCCGGCTGCTTTGACATTTAACCGGCTGCTTCGACATTTAACAGGTATCAAGCAACATTTAATAATTCGTCAGGGTCACCTTTGGACTCCTGATGAGAACCCGCTGGCCAATCATGCCCCAGCAAACTGTCAAATGATAACTGCTACTTGTTAAATGAAATCCCCCACCGTTCAAGAACTGGCCACCCTGCTGGAAGCCGCTGCGCCCCTCGCCTACCAGGAAAGCTACGACAACGCCGGCCTGCAATGCGGCCACCCCCATGCCCAAATCACGGGCGTCCTCATTGCCCTCGACTGCACCCCGGCCGTGGTGGCCGAGGCCGTGCGCCGCGGCTGCAACGTGGTGGTGGCGCATCACCCCGTCATCTTCCGGCCGCTGAAACGCCTGACCGGGGCCAATGAAGTCGAACAAACCATCATTGCGGCCCTCAAAAACGACGTGGCCATCTACGCCGCCCACACCAACCTCGACAACGTGCGCGGCGGCGTCAACGACAAGCTGGCCGAAAAACTGGGCCTGCGTCAGCCCCGGGTGCTGGCCCCGCAGCGCGGCACCCTGGCCCGCCTCATCACCTACGTGCCCAACCGCCCCGAAAACCAGCGAGCCGACGTGGCCACCCGCGTGCTCACGGCCCTGTACGCCGCCGGCGCCGGCCAAGTGGGCCAGTACGCCGAGTGCAGCTTTCGGACCGAAGGCACCGGCACGTTCACGCCCGGCGCGGGCGCGCAGCCGGCCATTGGCGCGCGCCACCAGCCCGAAACCGTGCCCGAGCTGCGAATAGAGGTGCTGCTGCCGCTGCATCGTCAGGGGGCGGTGTTGCGGGCCCTGCGGGCGGCGCATCCCTACGAGGAAGTGGCCTACGAACTGATTAAGCTCGAAAACGTGCACCAGGAAGTGGGCGCTGGCCTGGTGGGCGAACTGCCGGCCCCGCTGGCGCCGGCCGCTTTTCGGCAATTGCTGAAGCAGCAGTTGCTGGTGCCCGTGGTGCGCCATACCGCGTTTGAGAAGGAGATAAGAACCGTGGCCCTCTGCGGCGGCGCGGGGGCTTTTCTCATTGGGGCGGCGCGGGCGGCCGGGGCCGATGCCTACGTGACCGGCGACGTGAAGTACCACGAGTTTTTCGGGGCGGAAGGGCAGCTTATGCTGTGCGACGTGGGCCATTTTGAGAGCGAACAGTTCACCAGCGAGGTGTTTCGGGATTTGCTAACGGCCGGATTTGGACGTACTTTTGCGGTCTTAATCGCCGAAACCCCTACGAACCCCGTTCAGTATGACTGCTAAAAGTGCCGCCGTGGCCCCCGCCGACGTTCCCGTAGCCGCCAAGCTCGAAGCCCTGCTCACCCTGCAGCACCTCGACTCGCAGCTCGATGAAATCCGGCGCGTGCGCGGCGATTTGCCCGAGGAAGTGCGGGATTTGGAAGACGAAATTGCCGGCTACGAAGTGCGCGTCAAGAAGTTTGACGAAGAAATTCAGGCCCTGAACGACTTCATCAAGAGCCGCAAGCAGGCCAGCAAAGACGCCGAGTCGCTCATCAAGAAGTACGACGAGCAGCAGCAGAACGTGCGCAACAACCGCGAGTTCGAAGCCATTGCCAAGGAAATTGAGCTGCAGCGTCTGGAAATCCAGATTGCCGACAAGAAAATCAAAGAGTCGCAGTACCAGATTGACGTGAAAAACGCGGAAATCAGCGGCACGAAGCAAAAGCTGGAAGAGCGTCGCAAAGACCTGGACAACAAGAAATCCGAGCTCGACACCATCGTGGGCGAGAACGAGGAAGAAGAGCGCGGCATCATGGCCCAGCGCGAAGAGGCCACGAAGCCCGTGGAAGAGCGCCTGCTGACGGCCTACACCCGCATTCGCGGCAACGTGCGCAACGGCTTGGCCGTGGTGCTGGTGCGCCGCGACGCCTGCGGCGGCTGCTTCAACACGGTGCCGCCCCAGCGCCAGGCCGACATCATCTCCCACAAGAAAATCATCGTGTGCGAGCACTGCGGCCGCATCCTGGCCGACGTGGAAGCCCGCGCCGTCTAAGCTGGACTTTTGGACTACCCAAAAATCTGACTACGTGAAGTAATTCGTAAAAAAGGAACGGCTTGGTGTCGTTCCTTTTTTGTTAACCCCCATGGCAATTTTGGCCCGAGTTCTCCAACGTATGCGTGTTGCGCGGCCAAGGCTGGCTGCGCTGTTGGGGTGGCGGTTGGGGGCCCTTGGGCTGTTGGCAGGCGGGTTAATGGCCGCCACGCCGCCACCCCAAGCCGCCGAGCTCTCGACCGTGGCCGAGAAGGGCACCGAGCAGCTCACGGCCACAAGCCGAGCGGCCTACGCCGAGGTGTTCAAGCTGCGTTTGCAGCCGGCGCGAGAACTGCTGCGGCAAGAACTGGTGAAAACTCCCTCGGCGCCGGCGCCCCTGCTGGTGGCCAACTATGCCGACTTTCTCGAACTCGTCATCACCCAGGACGAAAGCCGCTACGAAACGCTCGTTGAAGCGCAGGAATCTCATTTGGCAGCGTTGGAAAAGGCGCCCGCCAGTGCGCTGCGAGACTATGCCCGCGCCGAAATCACCCTGCACCTAGGCCTGAGCGAATTGCTATTCAAACACTTAATGGTGGGCGGCTACCACCTGCGCAGTGGCTTCCACCAGATGCAGGCGGTGGTGAAGCGCTACCCGTCGTTTCTCCCCGCCCGCAAAACGTTGGGCGTCTGCGAATTCGCGGTGGGCTCTTTGCCGCAGGGTTACCACTGGCTGCTGCGCCTGCTGGGTTTGTCGGCCAACGTCGAAACCGGCCTTAAGAACCTGGCGTCAGCCGCCGCCCAGCCCAACGACTTCCAAACCGAAAGCCAGATTTACCAGGCCCTGATTCGGGAAAGCTATTACAAGAAACCCGAAGAAGCCTTGCGCCTCACCGAGCACTTGGTGGCGCAACAGCCTGGCAACCTGCTTTATTATTACCTGCTCATCAGCGTCCACAAGCGCCAGCACCGCGGCGAGGCCGCGCTGGCCGCCTTCCGGGCACGGCCTACGGGGCCGGGCTACTTACCGGTGCCTTACCTGCGCCACATGGCCGCCGACCTGCTGCTTTACCAGGACGACTACGCCGCTTCGGAACGCGAGAACCTGGCCTTTTTGCGCGACTACAAGGGCCAGCATTACCGCAAGGATGCAGCTTTTAAGCTCTATTTGGCCGCGTGGCTGGGCGGCCAGCCGGCTGCGTGCATGGCCCATTACCGGGCGCAAATCAACACGTCTGGCCCTGCGGATGTGGAAGAGGACAATTACGCCCAGCATTATTACGACGAGGCCCAAGCCCTCCACCCCGTTCTGACCCGCGCCCGGCTCCAGATTGACGGCGGCTACAACCAGGAGGCGCTGGCTACGCTGCGGCGCTTCCAGGTGACGCCCGCCACGCTCTGGCGCGACCGCATTGAAGAACCCTACCGGCGCGCCCGCGCCTACCAGGGCCTGGGCCGGCTCGATTCGGCCTGGTTTTATTTCGAGCGCACTCAGACCATTGCCGGCCCCAAGGCGCCGTACTACTTCGCGCCGCAAGCCGCCTTGCAACAAGGCTACATGGCGCAGCAAGCCGGAAAAAAAGCCCAGGCCCGGTTCTATTTTGAAAAGGCGCTGCGTTACCCCTGGCACGAATACAAAAACAGCACCGACGCCAAAGCCAGCCTGGCCCTTCGGGAGCTGAAATAAGGCTAACTGGCGGCGCAGTTTGTTTCGCTTCCGTTGCCCCACTCATTTACCCCATCTGTGTCTACTTCCCCTCCCGTCCTTACCGTTGCGCTAACTGAGCTGCCCGCCACCTTTCGGGAGCAGGCGTTGCGCTGGGCGGCGGGTTTTGCACACTGCGCCTACTTCGAGCCCAACGGGCTCGCCTACCCGCACGGTACCTTCGAGCGCCTGCTGGCCGTGGCCCATGCCGATGCCCCAGCCGTGCATTCACTGGCTGATTTACAGGCCCCTGAGGCCTCGCCAAACCCGCCTGCAAGCCCGCAGTTCGGCTTTGTAACCTATGACGTCAAGAACGAGATAGAGGCGTTGACTAGCGAGAATTTTGCGGGGTTTGCCTGGCCCCGGCTGCACTTTTTCACCCCACAAACCTGGCTGCGGTGGACCGATGATGCGGTGGAAATTCATGGTCAAACCGGCGGGGTGCTCGCGCAAATCCTGGGTCAGTCGGTGGCCGTGACCGGCCCGCCGCAAGTTCCGGCCCTGCGCCCCCGCCTGCCAAAAGCTGATTACCTGCGGGCCGTGCAGGACATTCGCGAAGACATTCTCAACGGTGAGGTGTACGAACTCAACCTCTGTCACGAATTTTACGCCGAAAACGTGGACCTTGACCCGCTTGAGGTGTTTTGGCGGTTGATGGAGGCCTCGCCTGCCCCCTTCGCCGGTTTCGTGCGCTGGCACGAGCACTACTTGCTGTGCGCCTCCCCGGAGCGGTTTCTGTCCCGGCGCGGCGGTCAGATTATTTCCCAACCCATCAAGGGCACCATCCGGCGCGGCACCACGCCGGCCGAAGACGAGCAACAACGCGACCGGCTGCTCCACGACGAAAAAGAGCGCGCCGAAAACCTGATGATAGTGGACCTGGTGCGCAACGACCTGGCCCGCGTGGCCCTGACCGGCACCGTGCGCGTGCCCGAGTTGTTCGGCCTCTACCCCTTCCGCCACCTCTGGCAAATGATTTCGACGGTAGAAGCCGACCTCGCCCCCAACACCGGTTTACCGGACGTGCTGCGCGCAACCTTCCCCATGGGCTCCATGACGGGCGCGCCCAAAGTCCGGGCCATGCAGCTGATTGAGCACTACGAAAACAGCCGCCGCGGCCTCTACAGCGGCAGCATCGGTTACGTGGAGCCCACGGGCAACTTCGAACTAAACGTCGTCATCCGCAGCCTACAATACCGGGCCGACACCGGTTACCTTAGCTTTCAAGTAGGCTCAGCCATCACCTACGATTCCGACCCCGAACGCGAATACGAGGAATGTTTGTTGAAAGCCAAAGCTTTGCTACAAGTGCTTGAGACGGTGATTAGTGACTAACGGTGAGCGGTTAATGAGTAATGGTAGTGACTCAAATTTCTACCAATAGTCGTTAATCACTAACCGCTAATCATTAACCATTAATCCCTGCCATTCTGTCATTTTAGCTTTGGCGGGCGTATCTTTGTCCTCCGCCGAAACGCGCTTTAGTTATGCCCCAAGCCCTGTTAACCCTTGATTTTTTAGACAAAGCCGCCCCGACCGCCGAGGCTACGCCCAGCGGCGAAGTGCGCGTGACGGCGGCTACCCGCACCGGTCGCCAGCGCAAGCTCTACATTGAGAGCTACGGCTGCCAGATGAATTTCTCGGACTCCGAAATCGTATCGAGCATCTTGTTCGACGAAGGCTTCGACACCACCGACGACCTCGCCAATGCCGACCTCGTGCTGCTCAACACTTGCTCCATCCGCGAGAAGGCCGAGCAGACCGTGCGCATGCGCCTTTCGCAAATCAACTCACACAAGAAGCGCAAGCCCGACATGCTGGTGGGCGTGCTCGGCTGCATGGCCGAGCGTCTGAAAAGCAAGTTTCTGGAGGAAGAGAAAATCGTGGACCTCGTGGTGGGCCCCGACGCCTACCGCGACCTGCCCGGGCTCATCAGCCAGGTAGACGGCGGCCAGAAAGGCGTGAACGTGCTCCTCAGCCGTGAAGAAACCTACGCCGACATCACGCCGGTGCGCCTCAACTCCAACGGCGTTTCGGCTTTTATCAGCATCATGCGCGGCTGCGACAACATGTGCTCGTTCTGCGTGGTGCCCTTCACCCGCGGCCGCGAGCGCAGCCGCGACGCCCACAGCATCGTCCAGGAAGCCCAGTCGCTGCTGGACGCTGGCTACCGGGAAGTAACCCTGCTGGGCCAAAACGTGGACTCTTACAAGTGGGCCAGCGCCGATGGGCTGGAGCACGTCAATTTCGCCCAACTGCTGGAGCGCGTCGCCCTCATCAGCCCCGCGCTGCGGGTGCGCTTCTCCACCTCGCACCCCAAGGACATCACCGACGAGGTGCTGCACACCATGGCGCGCCACGAGAACATCTGCAAATACATCCACCTGCCCGCCCAAAGCGGTAACTCCCGCGTGCTGGCCCTGATGAACCGTACCTACGACCGGCCCTGGTACGAGGAGCGGGTGCAGGCCATCCGTCGCATTTTGGGCGAGGAGTGCGCCATTTCTACCGACATGATTTCGGGCTTTTGCTCCGAAACCGAGGAGGAGCACCAGGACACGCTCACGCTCATCGACTTCGCGCAGTACGACATGGGCTACAATTTCTTCTACTCGGAGCGCCCCGGTACGCTGGCCGCCCGCAAGCTGGAAGACGACATTCCCTTGGAAACAAAGAAGCGCCGCCTGCAGGAAGTTATCGACCGGCAGCAGGTGCACGCCCGCGCCCGCTACGCTCGCATGGTGGGCAAGGTGCACCGCGTGCTGGTGGAGGGCCCCTCCAAACGCTCGGCTGAGCACCTGAGCGGCCGCAACAGCCAGAACCAAGTTGTCATCTTCCCAAAGCAAAACTTCAAGAAAGGCGACTACGTGGATGTGCTGGCTACCAGCACGACCGGCGCGGCGCTGCTGGGCGAGGCGGTATGAGCCAACGGCAAAAGTTTCTGGCGCGGCTACTCTCCGGTCAGCACGACAATGATATCGATTTTGCCGCGCTGTGCGTGTTGCTGAAACTACTCGGGTTCACGCAGCGAATTAAGGGCAGCCATCATCTGTTCGGAAAAACCAGCGTCGCTGATTTACTCAACCTTCAACCAACCACCGGCAACAAAGTCAAGCCTTACCAAGCCAAACAAGTGCGTAAAATGTTGCTTGACAATGCCGCAGCATTTGAATTCGACAGCCTTTAACTCCCCTTCCAGCCAGTTATATGTTCGCTCCTCATCAATACCCGGTGATTCTTTATTGGAGTGCCGATGACCAGGCATTCATCGTGGAAGTGCCGGATTTGCCGGGCTGCATGGCCGACGGCCCCACCCAACGGGAAGCGTTAGCGAATGCCCTTGTTGTTATTCAGGAATGGATGGACTTTGCCACTGAGCTAGGCCGGGACATTCCTGCGCCCCGGGCGCACTTGCAGGTGGCCGCTTAATATAAAATACGCTGACCTTGACACCTTCTGAAATTCAATCCATCAAGCTCCGGTTTGGCATCATCGGCAACGCCCCGGCGCTGAACTACGCCATCCAGGTGGCCGCACAAGTCGCGCCCACTGACATGACGGTGCTCATCACCGGCGAAAGCGGGTCGGGCAAGGAGTCGTTTTCCAAGATTATCCACGCCTTGTCGCCGCGCAAGCACGGGCAATTTATTGCCATCAACTGCGGCGCCATTCCCGAAGGCACCATCGACTCGGAACTGTTCGGCCACGAGAAAGGCTCCTTCACCGGCGCCAACGAGGCCCGCAAGGGCTATTTCGAAGTGACCAACGGCGGCACCATCTTCCTGGACGAAATCGGCGAGATGCCGCTGGGCACCCAGGCGCGCCTGTTGCGCGTGTTGGAGAATGGCGAGTTCATTCGCGTGGGTTCCTCCAAAGTCCAGAAGACCGATGTGCGCGTGGTGGCCGCTACCAACGTGAATTTGCTTGACCGCGTGCAGGCCGGCACTTTCCGCGAGGACCTGTACTACCGCCTCAACACGGTGCCCATTACGGTTCCACCGCTGCGTGAGCGCGGCGAGGATATCTACTTACTGTTCCGCAAGTTTGCTTCCGACTCGGCTGAGCGCTACCGGACCCGGCCCATCACGCTCATGCCCGACGCGGTGCAGGCGCTGACGCGTTTTCGCTTTCCCGGCAACATCCGCCAACTCAAGAATATCGCCGAGCAGATTTCCGTGTTGGAAACCGAGCGCGAGCTGGACGCCCGCCGCCTGGCGCCCTACCTGCCGCAGGACCAGACCAGCCGCCTGCCCATGCTGCTGGGCCCAGGCGCCCCTGAGGGCACGACGGCCGGCTACTCAGAGCGCGACCTGCTCTATAAAATCCTGTTCGACATGCGGCGCGACATGACGGACCTGAAGAAAATGGTGCTGGAAATGGCCACCGGCCAGCGCCCGCACGAGGCCCAGGAATTGCTGCGGCAGAATAGCCACTTGTTCAACAATACCGGCCCGGCCGGCGCGTTTGAAAGCGGGGCGGGCGCCGAATACTTCCTGCCGCCCGCGCCCAGCACCTACAACAACGAGCCCACCAGCGGTTACGACGAGGAAGCCCCGGTAGAGGACATTCCGCACGAAACCGAGGAAGAAACCCTTTCGCTGGACGTGAAGGAACGCGAAATGATACTCAAGGCGTTGAAAAAGCATAACAACAAGCGCAAGTATGCGGCCCATGATTTGGGCATTTCGGAGCGCACCTTATACCGTAAACTGAAGCAATATGACCTGGAGCAAGTGTAAGGCAGCGGCGTGGGTGTGGCTGTTGCCCTTTGTCTTGGTGCTGAGTGGCTGCGGCATCTACTCGTTCAACGGCACCAACATCGACCCAGCAGTGCGCACCATTTCCATTGGCACCATCCAAAACAGCGCGCCCACGGGCCCGGCTTTCCTCACGCAGCGCTTCACCGAGGACCTGAAAGACTACTTCCAGCGCAACACCAACCTGCAGTTGGTGCCGCGCGACGGCGACCTGCAGTTTGATGGCTCCATCGTGGCGTTTGATTTCGCGCCGGCTTCCATCCAAAAGGTTGACGGCGTGGACCAGGCGGGCTCCAACCGCCTCACCATTCAGGTGAAAATCCGCTTTACGAACACCAAGGACGACAAGCAGAGCTTCGAGCAGATATTCCAGAACTTTGACGACTACTCGGCCGACCGCAACATCGCCACCATCAACAACGACCCCGGGGCGGTGCGGACGACGACAAACAAAATAATCACCGATATTTTCAATAAATCGGTTGCTAACTGGTAGTCGATGAAGCCGTTGCTGCGGCCGAGACTTGCGTTTACGCTGCGCCTACTGGCAGGAAAGCTGTGAAATACCGCCGAAGCTGGGCGGTAGCCACGGGGCTGTTTGCGTAAATTAGCGTAATGTTGCGCCCCGTTAACTCGCCGTGTAGGCCGGTTAATTCTTTACTGCTGCTTTCTTCTCGCTTCTTTCTCGCCTTGCCGTGACCCGCGCCACGCTTCTGCACGTTCTTGCCCGCCCTGCTGCCCTCAACCAGGCCGATGTGCGCGAATTGGAACAATTGGCGCAGGCTTTCCCCTACTGCCAGACGGCGCACCTGCTCCTGGCCAAGGCTGCCCACGACCACGGCACCATGCTCGCCGGCCAGCGCTTGCGCCGGGCCGCCACCTACGCCGCCGACCGCACCTTGCTGCGCCGCCTCATCGAAGAAGTTGAGCCAGAAATAACCCAAGCGCCGGCCGTACCAGAAGAACCAGTGAGCGCCCTAGCGCCAGCACCGGCGGCCCCAGAAGAAATATACGTTGAGCCGGCGAGCGTTTCAACTGAGCCTGAACCCATCAGTGTGCCAGAGCCAGTCGTGGCAGAAACGCCTGCGCAACTGGATGAACCCGCCGAAATGGCCCAGCTGCCAGAACCAGAGATAGAGGAAGTACAAGCGGAAGCAGAAGAGGCTCTGGCACCTGGCTCCTTTCAGGAAGAAGAACCTCTGACTGCAGAAAAGGCCCCTGAAGTAGTTGAAGTGGCTTCGGAAATGACTGCTGAGGCGATAATTGAGCCCGACGCCTCGGTGTTGTTGGATAAAGAAGGCGTTGACATTCCGGCCACGGAGGTACTGCCAGAGTTTATTCCCGAGACTTCGCTGGAAGAAGATGCCTTGCCCGCCCAGGCCCCCGCCATTCGGCCGCCGGTTGAGGTTGGCGAGGCCCGGTTTGAGTTCGGCTTGGCCGAAACGCCGCCCCCGCCGGCACCGACTTATGAGTTGCCCGGCCTGGTGGACGAATGGGCCGCCGCAGCAGTTACGCTCAGCTTGGGCAGCCGTGAGCCGCTGGCCGAGGACGATTTTCGGAGTGTTGCGGCTGCAGTGCACCCTCCGGAAGCGCCCGTGTTTACCCCGGCAGCCTTCACCGGCGACCCGGCCGTGGGCTACGGCTTTGGCGAAAGCAGCCGCTTGGGCTTCTCCATGCAGCTGCTGGCGTTGCTTGAGCAGTCGGCCGAGGCAACTGAAACCGCTTCTCCCTTTTCGGCCGCGGCCCAACCGCCGGCCGCTGCCCTTCCGCCGGTCGGGGCCTTTTTCGAGCCCGACCCGCTCTTGCTACACCACTGGGCCGAGCACTGCCCGCCGCCCCCCGCCCAGCCCACTTCGCTGGACCTCATCAACAACTTTCTGCGCCGCCAGCCCCGCCTTTCCCGGCCGGCCATGCTGCCGCCTTCGCCGGCCGTGCAAGCCGACCTGAGCGTGCGCAGCACCCGCGCCGAGCCCGATTTGGTATCGGAGAGCCTGGCCCGCATCTTGGTCCGTCAGGGAAAAAACGCGCGGGCCATTGAAATCTACGAGAAGCTAATGGAGAAGCACCCGGAAAAAGCGGCCCACTTCGCCACGCAAATTCAAATACTGCAGCTGCCTGGGTAAGCAGCCCTTACGCAGCGCGGCAACGCCTGGCAATGTTGGCCAGTTGTCCGGAACGTTCGGGGTAACTGTGACGGGCGAAAGCCCGCGGGCTCGGGCACGGTTACGTTATCCTATTGTGAAGCCCCCGGCCTACAGTTGCTCATTGCCGGATTTTCGGCCTTCGCGTGCTACTTTACGGGGATAATTGCCAACAACCCGGGTGCTAAACTCAGCGGGCAGCCCGGATTTGTGCGCCGACCCAATGGGGCGCACCAAAGTCCCAGCTAAAACTCCTTACTATTCTCAACGCACTGACTCATGGCAGCCAGAAAGCAGCAAACTTCCATTCGCGACTTAGCACAGCAACTCAATCTGTCCATTTCGACGGTTTCGCGGGCGCTAGCCGACCACAAAGACATCAGCGAGGGCACCAAGCAGCGGGTGCGCCAACTGGCGCAGGAACTCAGCTACCGGCCCAACCAGCTGGCCGCCGCGCTGCGCAAAGGCCACAGCCAGACCCTGGGCGTTATTGTGCCCCACATCAAGGGCTACTTCTTCCCGGCCGTGATGAACGGCATCGAGAAAGTGGCCACCCGCGAAGGCTTCAACGTGATGATGTGCCAGTCGAACGAAGACCTGCGCCGCGAGCAGCGCAACATCGAAACCTTCCTCGACGCGCAGGTCGAAGGCATTCTCATGTCCGTGTCGGCCACCACGCACCCCGAAACGCAGCACTTCGAGCAAGTGCGGCGGCAAGGCATTCCGCTGGTTTTCTTCGACCGCGTGCCCGAGCTGCCGCAAAGCATGGCCGTGGTGCTCGACGATTTCCAGGGCGCTTACCAGGCCGTGTCGCACCTCATTGCGCAGGGGTGCAAGCGCATTGCCCACCTCGCCGGCCCGCAGCACCTCAACACCAGCCGCAACCGCTGCCTGGGCTACCTGGAGGCCTTGCGGGCCCACGGCATTGCCTTCGACGAAAACTGGATGTACTCGCTGCCCACGCTGACGAATGAGGCGGGCCGCCTGGGAATGCAGCACCTGCTGGCCTGCGACGACCAGCTCGACGGCGTGTTTGCGGCCTATGCCATCCCGACGGTAGGGGCGCTGGAAGTCCTGCGCGAACAGTCACTGCGCGTGCCGCAGGACATGGCCATTGCCTGCTTCAGCAACGACCCTTTCACCGCCATGACCCAGCCCCAACTCACCGTCATCGACCAGCGGCCCGAGCAAATGGGCGAAACCGCCGTCCGGCTCTTCCTTCAATTGCTCAAGCGCGGCCCGGCCTACTCGCCGCCCCACCTGATTCTGAAACCCGAGCTAATTATCCGGAATTCGTCGCTGCACCTCTCGCAGGAGAGCATTGTGCCGCAACGCTGATATGGATTGAATTTCGCCTCGACTTCCTACGGCTGGCAATTAGCCTTCTGGCTAAGGTCACTTTCCGACCCGTTTACGGCTGTATTTGCGGCCTCAGTTCGTCGGCAACAAATTTTTACCGTTAACTTTGTCGACGCCCGTTCCTCAAAATGATGGGCAATCAAGTTTTACGCCCGTCATATTTCGTTTTTTCGCTGCTCATGTACTACGCTGTCATCATTTTAATTTTGGTTGTGTGTTTCTTGCTGGCCCTCGTGGTGCTGGCCCAAAACCCCAAGGGCGGCGGGCTTTCTAGCCAGTTTAGCGCAGGCGGCGCTGCCAGCATGATGGGCGTGAAGCGCACTGGCGACTTGCTCGAAAAACTTACCTGGGGTTTTGCCATCGGCTTGGTGGTATTGTCGCTCGGCACCCACATGCTCACCGGCACTACGGCCGGCCCCGTGCGCAGCGCCGCGCAGCAACGCGCACTCGAAACCCGCCTCCCGGCCGCTCCGGCCCCCGTTGCTCCGGCCCCGGCCGGTACAGCCCCTGGCACCACGGCTCCGGCTGGCACGAACACTGCCCCAGCTACCAACGCGCCTGCCACGACGGCGCCTGCCACAGCCCCAACTACTCCGCCCCAGCCCGCCGACGCAGGCTCTGGCGCCGACCGCAACAATTAATAGTCGCGAGTCTCATCCCATCGCAAGTGAAAAGCCGGTGCTTCTAATGAGAAGCACCGGCTTTTTTTGTGGCTGAAATTTTTGCGGGCTGCCGGGAACGTTTCGTCACTTCTGCCATTAACTGCGGCTGAGCGCTGCCCATTTTGTCAGGTTTATGGCCCTGGCACGGGAAATGAGGCAGGGCGGCACACGAAGATTTTCCACCTTAATCAACCAAACACACACAGAATGGCACTTAGCATGAAACCGCTGGCCGACCGCGTAATCGTTCGCGCCGCCGCCGCCGAGGAGAAAACCAAATCCGGTATCATCATCCCCGACACCGCCAAGGAGAAGCCCCAGCGCGGCGAGGTTGTGGCCGTAGGCGAAGGCAAAACCGCTGACAGCGGCTCGCTCATCAAGCCACAAGTGCAGGTAGGTGACCAAGTGCTCTACGGCAAGTACGCCGGCACGGAAATCACCGTCGACGGCGAAGACCTGCTCATTATGCGCGAGTCGGACATTTTCGCAGTGCTCTAAGCCTTGGGCTTAACCCGCGAAACACCTCATTAACTCATTCCCTCATACCCTCATTACCCAGCAATGGCTAAGAACATCCAATTCGACACCGAAGGCCGTGCCCGTTTGCAGGCCGGTGTGAACAAACTGGCGAACGCCGTGAAGGTGACCCTGGGCCCGAAAGGCCGCAACGTCATCATCGACAAAAAATTCGGCGCTCCCTCCATCACCAAGGACGGTGTGACGGTAGCCAAAGAAATTGAGCTGCGCGACCCCATCGAGAACATGGGCGCCCAGCTCGTGAAAGAAGTGGCTTCGAAGACGGCCGACCAGGCTGGCGACGGTACCACCACCGCTACGGTATTGGCCCAGGCCATCTACACGGCCGGCTCGAAAAACGTGGCTGCCGGTGCCAACCCGATGGACCTGAAGCGTGGCATCGACAAGGCAGTTATTGCCGTTGTTGCTAACCTGAAGTCGCAATCGAAGAAGATTGAAAACTCGGCTGAAATTGCTCAGGTGGGCACTATTTCGGCTAACAACGACGCCGAAATCGGCCAGATGATTGCCGATGCCATGGAGAAAGTGGGCAAAGAAGGCGTTATCACGGTTGAAGAAGCTCGTGGCACCGAGACCGAGGTAAAAACGGTGGAAGGCATGCAGTTCGACCGCGGCTACCTCTCCCCTTACTTCGTGACCAACCCCGAGAAAATGGAGGTTGAGTTCGATTCACCTTACGTTCTCATCTACGACAAGAAGGTGAGCACCATGAAGGAGCTGCTGCCCGTGCTGGAGCAGGTGCTTCAGACCGGCAAGCCCCTCGTCATCATCTCGGAAGACGTTGACGGCGAAGCCCTTGCTACGCTGGTGGTTAACAAGCTGCGCGGCTCGCTGAAAATTGCGGCCGTGAAGGCTCCTGGCTTCGGCGACCGCCGCAAGGCCATGCTGGAAGACATTGCTACCCTGACGGGTGGTATCGTTATCAGCGAAGAGCAGGGTTCCAAACTCGAAAACACCACGTTGGAGATGTTGGGCACGGCTGAGAAAATCATCATCGACAAAGACAACACGACCATCGTGAACGGCAAGGGCTCGAAAGAAGCCATCACCGGCCGCATCGCCCAGATTAAGGCGCAGATGGAGACCACGACGTCGGACTACGACAAAGAGAAACTGCAGGAGCGCCTCGCCAAGTTGAGCGGCGGTGTGGCCATTCTCTACATCGGTGCTTCGACTGAAGTGGAGATGAAAGAGAAGAAAGACCGGGTTGACGATGCCCTGCACGCCACCCGCGCCGCCGTTGAGGAAGGCGTGGTACCCGGCGGCGGCGTGGCCCTGGTGCGTGCTATCGAGGCTTTGGCTGCGGTTGATACGCACAATGCTGACGAGCGCACCGGCGTAAACATCATCCGTACCGCTCTGGAGTCGCCCCTGCGCTGCATCGTGCAGAACGCCGGTGGCGAAGGCTCGGTAGTGGTGCAGAAAGTGCGCGAAGGCAGCGGTGACTTCGGTTACAACGCCCGTGAGGACCGTTACGAGAACCTGGTAGCCGCTGGCATCATCGACCCCACCAAGGTGACCCGTTTGGCCCTCGAAAACGCCGCTTCTATCGCCGGCCTGCTGCTGACGACCGAAGCCGTAATTTCGGACGAGCCCGAGCCCAAGGACAACGGCCATAGCCACGGCGATGGTGGCATGGGCGGCATGGGTGGCATGGGCGGCATGATGTAAGTCGAGCCGCTTGTAGCTTCGCTATAAGAATGAAAGCCCCGCTGGCAGTGCCGGCGGGGCTTTTTCGTGTTTATTGGTTACTCCTTACTTGTGCTTAACGATTTTTTCTCATCAAGGCCTTACGTGACAAGAATAACCCTACGTTGGTGCGAGCGCCACGCTACCGTTTCCAATCTTGGACGCAGATAGGCCTTAGTGGGCTGATAGGCGCGGCTGTGGCTCCGCTCCGACGCGGCCCAGGTGCGTGTCTCGGAAGCCGGTGGTGTACTTGAGGCCGTAGCCAAGCAGCCGGTCGAAAGCGCTGTGGAAAAGAAGCACCGTTCCGGCAAGTAGCAATAGTGGCTGGCCCAACCACCAGCCTGCCAGCCCCACCGCGATGGCCACCGCTTTGTGGTGCGCGAAGTTGTAGCAAAAAGCGCCCACGCGAGGACTGGCCAAGTAGCCGGCCATGCTTAGGTCGGGCAGCAGGAAAGTGGCTGGGAGTACCCACCATGCATAGGGCAAGTAGGCAAAGACGGCCAGGGCAAACAGGGCTTCGGCGAGTTCTTCGGTTTTCAGCAGGGTTTTCATGAGGAACTGAGTTGGTGCAAATGACTGCCTCAAAATTCCCCTTGCTCGGCCCCTTATAACGATAACAAAAGATAAGAAATGGACCGCACAGAGGGCAGCTGTTTCGCCGCTACGTTTGGTTGCTCCCGTTTCGCGCCACCCGCCCCCGGATGCGGCTCAGCGAGACAGGCTTGATGCCGAGGTAATTGGCGACCAGATGCTGGGGGATGCGTTCCAGAATCTTGGTTTTGCCACTGGTCAGCAGCGCGCGGTAGCGCTCTTCGGGAGAGAGCAGCAGTTGCTCGACCAAACGGGCATCGGTGCCGAGCAGGTGGTATTCGGCCACTAAGCGGGCGAACCGCTCGTACACCGGCCGCTCGTCGTAGAGCCGGCGCAGCACGGCGTAGTCGAAGACGACCAGCTCAGTATCGGTAAGCGCCTGAATATTGAGCTGACTGGGCTGGCCCGTCAGGCAACCGGGGTAGTCTCCGAGCAGATGGTTTTCAAAAAAGAAATACGTGGTGAACTCCTCGCCGTCGGAGCGGGAGTAGTAGAGGCGGCAAGAACCGTTGAGCAGCAATGCCAACGTTGGGACATTCTCGCCCTCTTTCACGAAATGCTCGCCACGTTTCAAGTGGCGCGGGCGCAGGGCCTCGGCCAGGGGTTGCCAGTCGGCATCGGTCATGGACGGCACGAAGCGGTGCAAATAGGCGCGTAGTGGGTGCATAGAAGCAGAGAATTAAAAGCCACAGTGCCGTAATTCTACCTAAAAGTAGGGTGTTAGGCTGTAACAGGAAATCAGTTCATTAGGCCAACAAAAAGCCCCCGACGCATGCGCATCGAGGGCTCCTTTATGCAATGGGAAGCTCCGCAGCCTTACGCTTGCGCAGCGGGTGCGGGGTAGTTGCGGGCGTCCATCATTTTGGCCAGTTTGCCGCTGATGAGGAACAACAGGCCCGCGGCGACGGCCGCCGATACCACGAACACCATGAAGAAATCATAGAGGTTCGTGATTTGGAAGCCCAGAATTTGGGGCGCCGGACCAGTCGATTTTGGGTCAGGATAAAGGCTGCTCATGTAGCCAGCCAAGTAGTTGGCGGCGGCGTTGGCGAGGAACCACACGGCCATTAGCAAGGAGGCAAATTTCACCGGCGCCAGCTTGTTCACCAGCGACAGGCCGATGGGCGACAAGCAAAGCTCACCCACGGAGTGCAGGAAGTAGAGCGCTACCAGGAAGAACATGCTCACCTTCACGCCGGGCTGCAGGTTGGTGACGCCGAAGCACATCACCAAGTAGCCAGCGGCCAGCAGCGCCAAGCCAATGGCCATTTTAAGCGGGGACGGCGGCTCGGCACCGCGGCGGCCCAGGGCCGTCCAAACCATCGCCATGAGCGGAGCGCCAAACACTACAAAAATGGCGTTCAGGTTTTGGAAAATACTGGCCGGCAGCGTGTAGCCAAAGATGGTGCGGTCCATTTGCTCATCGGCGAAGAAGGTGAGCGAAGCCGGGGCCTGCTCGAACGCCGCCCAGAAGAACACCACGAAGAACGACACGATGAAAATGACCATAATGCCTTTGATGTCGGCGCCGCTCAGTGATTTATCGCTGAAAATCATGAAGCCAATACCAAGTACCGCCACGCCCAGCAGCGGAGCAATGGTCGGGAATTTGGCCGAATCGAGCCACAGGATGCCAAGAATTAAGGCGAGCAATACAGGCAGCAAGGCGTACACGCCCATGATGCCGCCCGACTTTACCGGGGTGAGGCCCACTTGTTCGCCGGTGGGCGTGTGCAAGTACTTGTCTTTGCCCCAGTTGAACACCACCGTGCCCAGCAGCATGGCGAAACCGCAGGCCAGGAAAGCCCAACGGAAATCAGCTGGGTTGCCGGTGTCACCGATAAGGCTGGTAGTGGTGTTGCCGATGAATGAGCCCATGTTGATGCCCATGTAGAAGATGGTGTAAGCCGCGTCCTTGCGCGAATCCGTCGCCGAATAGAGCGAGCCCACCATCGAGGAAATATTGGGCTTGAAGAAGCCGTTGCCTACAATCATCACGCCCAAGCCCAGGTAGAGCAGCCAATGGCTCATGGCGTGAGATTCGGCGGGACCGTAGTTTGAAGCACAGAAAAACAGCGTGAATTGACCCAGCGCCATGAGCAAGCCGCCGGTAATAATGGAGCGCCGGTTGCCCCAGTACCTATCGGAGATGAAACCGCCGATGAGTGGCGTGAGGTACACCAGGCTGGTGTAGCCGCCGTAGAACTTGGACGCGAAGGCCTTGTCCATCATCATGGCCTTGGTCAGGAACAGCACGAGCACGGCGCGCATGCCGTAGTAGCTGAACCGCTCCCACATTTCGGTGGCGAACAGCAGGTATAGGCCGCTGGGGTGGCTGGAGGACGCCGCCGACAGCGGTTGCTCGGTCTGAGCAGGAACAGTTTGCATAGAAGAACTTAGGGTGAGAAATGAGTGGGCAAGCGGTTGAGAAGGGCCAGCTTTGCAATTAATGCAATGCGGGCACGGTAAATCTAGGAAAGTTTCCGCACTATTAAGGCCGTATGGACAGTAGCGCGAACTTGGTAGTTCGCGCTACTTGCCCGACACGTCGGTGCGGTACGCTTTGGCGCGATAGGCACCTGGCGAGAGGCCGGTTTGCTTGCGGAAAAACCGGGTGAAATAGCCGGGGTCGACGAATTGCAGCTCGTAGGCAATTTCGGCCACCGAAAGCGAGGTATAGAGCAGGTAGTTGTGCGCCTTGCGGATGGTATGTGCTTGCACTATCTGCTGCGCGGTTTTGCCCTTTACCGCCTGGCAAATGCGGTTCAGGTGGACTGGTGTTATCTTGAGTTCTTGGGCAAACTGGGCAATTTTCTTTTCAAAAGGCGCGGTGCGCTCGATGGCCTTTTGAAACTCGCGGAAATAATGCAGAGCCCGGTTAGGGCTGTCTTCTTTGCGGCGGTTGTGGTGCAGCAGCCGAAATATCTTCACAAAAAGCAGCTTGAAGTAGCCGTTTAGGGCAAGTTGCTTGCCGGGCAATTCCGAAAATATCTCCCCGTGTATTTGCTGTTCCAGCGCCAGTAAATCAGCGAACGACACCTCCGAGTTGAAGTCCGACAGGATGTGCACCGCGTTCAACTCGACCAACACGCCCGGCGTGGCCTGCAAGATGGTATCGAGCAAGGTTTCGGCCAGCGTGAGGGTACGGCCCTTCACTTGCGGGCTGAAGGTGAAGCCGTGCACGGTATTGGCCGGGATGATGACCAGGCAGGGCGTGGTGAGTTCGACCTCGGTGGTGGCTTCGAAGGACGCCCGGCCGGCTTCCAGGAAGAAGAGTTGGAAGAGGTTTTCGTGCAGGTGCGGCTTGAGGCCCCAATCGGTGAGACGCTGCCGGGGAACAATGAGTTGGCTCTGCACATAGTCGTGAGAAATCTGGGCGCGGGTGTCGCCGTAAATCCCGTTGTAGCGCGCTATGTTGGTAGTCATGAGGTCGAAACTGGCAGGGACAAAGGAAACCATTTTCCGCAATTGGAGTTAAAGCACCCCGCCCGCATCGCAACGCAGGGCCAGCCAGAAGTACCAAAAGTACTGAACGGCACGAACAAGGTTTGATTTGTCCCAGTAAAGCAAGAAATTGTTTCACTGGCCACGAGCGGCGCGGCTCTACCTTTGTGGTCTCACCGGTACAAACTCCCACCCAACACCATTCCCGCCATGCAAGAAGCCTCCAACCTTGCGAATTCTTCCCCCAATCGTTTGCAGCCGCTTGGCTTCGACAAAACGAGCACCGTCCACCTCAATTTGACGCCTGCTGAGCTCATTGAGCACGCATTGCGCAACGGCGAGGGCTACCTCACCGACACCGGCGCGCTCATGGCCGACACCGGCAAGTTCACGGGCCGCTCGCCCAAAGACCGGTTCGTGGTAAAAGACGCCAACACCGAAGACAGCGTGTGGTGGGGCGACATCAACATTCCGTTCGCCGAAGACAAATTCGACCAGCTGCACCAGAAGATGGTGGCTTACCTGGCCGACAAAGAGCTGTACGTGCGCGAAGCCTACGCCGGCGCCAACCCCGACTACCAGCTCAAGCTGCGCGTCGTGAACGAGCAGGCCTGGCACAACCTGTTTTGCTACAACATGTTCCTGCGCCCCGCCGAAGGCGCCGACACCAGCTGGACGCCCGACTTCAGCATCATCTGCGCCCCCGGCTTCGAAGCCGACCCGGCCGTGGACGGCACCCGCCAGCCCAACTTCGCCATCATCAACTTCACCAAGAAGATGATTCTGATTGGCGGCACGGGCTACGCCGGCGAAATGAAAAAGGGCATTTTCGGAGTATTGAACTACTTGCTGCCCCACGAAATGGGCACGCTGCCCATGCACTGCTCGGCCAACGTGGGCGAAAAAGGCGACACGGCCATTTTCTTCGGCCTCTCCGGCACCGGCAAAACCACCCTGTCAGCCGACCCCAACCGCGGCCTCATCGGCGACGACGAACACGGCTGGACGCCCGAAGCTGGCATCTTCAACTTTGAAGGCGGCTGCTACGCCAAGGTAATTGACCTGAGCCGCGAAAAGGAGCCCCAGATTTGGGACGCCATCCGCTTCGGCTCCATTGTAGAGAATACCCGCTTCATCCCCGGCACGCATACCGTAGACTACACCAACAAGTCGGTGACGGAAAACACCCGCACCGCCTACCCCATCAACTTCATCGACAACGCCATCGAGCCGTCGGTGGCCGACGCGCCCAAGAACATTTTCTTCCTCACGGCCGATGCTTTCGGCGTGCTGCCTCCCATCAGCAAGCTTGACAAGAGTCACGCCATGTACCTGTTCATGTCGGGCTACACCGCCAAGGTTGCCGGCACCGAAATGGGCGTGACCGAGCCGCAAACCACGTTCTCGGCCTGCTTCGGCGCCGTGTTTCTGCCGCTGCACCCCACCAAATACGCCGAGATGCTGGGCCAGAAAATGGACGAGAACCCCGACATCAACGTGTGGCTCATCAACACGGGCTGGACGGGTGGCTCCTACGGCACCGGCCACCGCATGAAGCTGGGCTACACCCGCGCCATGATTACGGCCGCCCTCAACGGCCAACTCGACCAGGTTAAATTCAATAAGCACTCCATCTTCGGGGTGGCCGTGCCCGGCGCCGTACCCGGCGTGCCCAGCGAAATCCTGGACCCCCGCAACACCTGGGCCGACAAAGACGCCTACGACAGAACCGCCTCGGACCTGGCCGAAAAGTTCGTGGAGAACTTTAAGAAATACGCCGAATTCGCGAACGATGAGATTTTGGCCGGAGCGCCAAAAGTGGCGGTGGAAGCTTAAGCTTTTCGAGCAGTTCACTCGCCAGATAAGCCCCGTCGGTTGCAGCCGACGGGGCTTTTGTGTTTGTCGGGTTGGAGCCAAGGATGATTAGCACCCCTCCTACTCGTCGTTTTTAGTGGTGTTCGGCTTGGCCAGGTTGTAGTACGCCGGGCCCTCCAGCACTTCGCCTTCTATGGAGAAGCGGCTGCCGTGGCAGGGACAGTCCCAACTGGTTTCGGCGTTGTTGAAGTGCACGATGCAGCCCATGTGCGTGCAAATGGAGGAAACCACGTGCAGCCTTCCCGTTTCGTCGCGGTAAGCGGCCAGCTTTTCGTTGTCAAACTCAAAGGTTTTGCCCTCGCCTACTTTGATTTCCTTGAACTCGTCTATCTCGCCGTAGAACAGGTAATCGTTGGCCAAGTTAAAGGCTACGTCCACGTTTTCTTTGATGAATTTGGGCGCCGAAGCCAGCGGCGTAAACCGCTTGGGGTCGAAGAACCGGGCCCACGGGTTGTCTCTGCCGCTAATCAGGTCGGCGATGATGATGCCCGAAAGCGTGCCGTAGGTGAGGCCGTCGGCGGCAAAGCCGGTGGCGATGTAAGTGTTGTGCTGGGTGAGACTGGTGCCAATGTACGGGAGCGAATCGGCCGCTTTGTAGTTTTGGGCCGCCCATTTGAAGGCAATGTTGTCCACGTCAAAACGCTGGGTCAAGTAGTGTTCCATCACTTTAAAAGCCTCTTCGTTGTGCTCTTTGTGGCCCACTTTGTGCGACTCGCCGAGGATGAGCAGGTAGTTGCCCTGCTCGTTGCTGTAGGGCCGAATGGAATGGTGCTGCATCTGCTGCACGTGCCAGTACACGCCCCAGGCGGGCACGGCGTCGCCCTTGAGGCGGACGGCCATGGCATATTCGCGGTAGGGCTCCATGGCCGTGTGCACGGCGTAGACGCCCTTGGGCGAGTGTGTGGCCATCACCACTTGCTGGGCCCGCACGGTGCCCTGCTGGGTTTTTACCACGCAGGGGTCGCCGTCGTCCACGTCCAGCACTTTCGTGCCTTCGTAAATCCGACAGTTCTCGCCCTCGATGGCGGCGGCCAGGCCTTGCACGTACTTCAGCGGGTTGAACTGCGCTTGGTTGGCAATGTTGGTCATCGACGCAACTTCAAACGGGAAGCCCTCCGGCACTTGGTCGGTCACGGGTAAGCCGGCTTTTGCGGCCGCCTTTCGCTCGCGCTCCACTTGTTGCATTATGTCGTTGCCGGGCTCGGCAAACAGGTACCACGGCACCCGCTGGAATTCGCAATCGATGTTGAACTCCTGCACCCGCTGCTCGATGAAGTCAATTGCCGCATTACGCGAATCAACCACCGCCTGCAGCGTTTCCTCGTTATGCTTGGTCTCGATGGTGAACAGGCGCTCATCAACCGGAGCGTAGAGGTTGCCGGTAGATGAGCCGGTGGTGCCAGAGCCCACCACTAGGGCTTCAAGCACGGCCACCCGTTTGCCAGCGCGCATGAGCGCATAAGCCGCGCTGATGCCGGTGATGCCCGCGCCCACGACGGCCACGTCGACCTCAATGTCGCCGGGGAGTTGCGGATAAGATTTGAAATCGGTGGTTGCGCTCCACAGCGCTTCGGTAATGTGCCCAGTTGCCATCCTGTTTGGGGTTAGGTGCGTGATACTGGACTTTCGTAAATAATTAGCTTTGGGTTCCTGTGCAGTTTATAGTGCAACCAGTTAACAATGACGAGTTTATAAAAAGGCGAAATATGTGTAAAGCCTTAGCAACAAGCTCACACTTGGAGGATTAATGATGCGGTTTTGGGGCGCTAAAGGCGAGTAAAATCAGGAAGCAGAGGCAAAATATTTGTTGATGGCAAGCCGAATTAGACTACTCTGGTCCCGTGTACGAGTGGCGTATGCAACAAAAAAACGCCGTGCGAAAGCGGAGCAATGGGCCCTGCCGTCGCACGGCGTTGATGACAATTATGAATGAAGTCTAAGCAGCCTTGCCGTTCTTGTTTTTCTTCACAGCTGGCCAGCTGAGCCAAGCTGCCAACGCCACTCCCGCACCAACAACTGCCGCGGTGCGGATGGCCGGGCTGCCGGCCGTTACGGCCGCCGTGTAGAAGCTGGTTTCGCGGGTATGGCCGGGGTAATTGCCCCGCTCTTGCAGGGAGCCGGCGGCGCGGTCGAGGCCGTTTTCAGAGATGGGCCGGGGCGGATAATCAGCTTTTTCCTGCTTGGAGAAGGCCTTTTCCATAAACTTGTCGAGCAGGCCGGGTGTCCAGTTTTCCATGCCGATGAAGGCGCGGCCGCCGCCGCCCACCACCACCGAGCGTTCGGGCGTGCTGCAGCAATGAATGATGGCCCGGGCCACGGTGTCGGGCGCGTAGGCCGGCGGGGCGTGCTTCGCTTCGCGCTCCATGTAGTTTTTGGCGTGCAGCGGGTAGGGCGTGTCAATAGCCGCGGGCTGAATAAGCGTGACGGAAATCGGCGCGCCGTCCATCTCCAATTCCATGCGCAGGCCGTCGGTGAAGCCCTTCACGGCGTGCTTGCTGGCCGAGTAAATGGTTTGCAAAATGGCCGTTACATCCGACAGGATGCTGCCCAGGTTGATAATGGCACCACCTTTTCCTTTCAGGTGATTGGCCGCTTCCATCGAGCCATAAACCAAGCCCCAGAAGTTGATTTCGAACAGCTTGCGCATGTCTTCGATGGGCACTTGCTCCAGCTTGCCATAGATGGACACGCCGGCATTGTTTATCCAGGTATCGAAACCGCCGAAACGCTGCTGGGCCGCCTGCGACACGCGCTGCACGTCGGCTTGCTGGCTGACGTCGGCCACCACGTAAATAGCCTCGCCGCCGTTATCGTTGATTTCGTCGCAGAGCTGGCGCAACGCGTCTTCGCTGCGGGAGGCGAGCACCAGTTTGGCGCCTTTTTTGGCGGCCATCCGCGCGGTGACCAAGCCAATGCCCGACGAGGCGCCGGTGAGCACAATGACTTGGTTGGAAAGCTTTTTCAGGTTGGTTTTCATGAAAGGGAAAGGATGGGGAAATGTGGAGTTGGTCCTTTTCCTTACGCCGCATCGGCTCATCGGTTATGATTGGCTGGCGCTGAATGGAGCCCAAACGGGCCCTTCGGCTGCAGTAGCCGTTCTTTGCGCGCATGCACACCTTCTTTGCCCCCGACCTAGCCGGCGCCACTTACACCCTGCCCGAAGACGAAAGCAAACACGCCGTGCGGGTGCTGCGCCTGGCAGCCGGCGACGAAGTGGAATTGCTCGACGGCCGGGGGGGGCGCTATGCCGCCGCCGTGGCCGATGCCAACCCCAAGCGCTGCCAGTTGCGCATCACCCACCACGAAACCGCCCCGCCTCGCCCCTATTTCACCCACGTGGCCGTGGCGCCCACCAAGAACCTCGACCGCATGGAGTGGTTCGTAGAAAAAGCCGTCGAAATTGGCGTCGAACGCATCAGCTTCCTGCGTTGCGCCCGCTCCGAGCGCCGCGAACTGAAGCTGGAGCGACTGGAGAAAATTGCCATCAGCGCCCTCAAGCAGTCGGGCCAGGCCTGGCTGCCGCAACTGGATGAACTGACAGATTACGCTGCCTTCGTAACTAGCGTGACGCCCGAAACTACCTTCATCGCGCACCTGGAGGAGGGCGAGCGCACAGCGCTGGCGCAGGTGGCCGCAGCCGGGCCGGGCTGCTGCGTCCTCATCGGGCCGGAGGGGGATTTTACGCCGGCTGAAATTGCGCTGGCGCTGGGAAAAGGTATTCGGCCGGTGACGCTGGGCGCCTCACGGCTGCGCACCGAAACGGCGGCGCTGGCCGCGGTGTTTACCGTGCACTTGGTTCGATAGCCCCTTTATTAAACTGCTGCATTGAGAAACCCGAATCCTTGAGCACCTCCTAACCTATTTCCCAGTATTTGATGCAGGATTGCCCAGTAAATTCCTTGAAATAAAAAACTTCAAATGCCATCTTAACCAAGAGGTACTGCAGTGCACTTACATCAGCCGCGGTGGTGTAGGGCAAGAACACTATAAGCTTGTCACCGTTGTCATAAAGTTTGAAGCCCAAAGTTTTGAGACTTCTTATTTGCTTTTTTTCCAGCAAGCATTCTTCTCGGAGGCGCTGCACTTCCAGCAACGTAATCATTGAAGTCCTTCTAACCAATTTCACCACGCAACTAAGTCGGTTAGTCGTGCTAAAAACGAAGGTGAAGGAGTCAATATGTTTATTCAGCAGCTTAAGCAAGACGGCTTGCAAAACGGTCGGCTTCGAAGCAGTGGGCGGCATGACCGGGCGACTTCCCAGCTCAGCAAGTCGTTTTTGGGCTGCTGAAATATGCTCGGCGTAGAGTTGCGCGCTGATTCCGGCAGCCTGAGCCCCCTTCATCTTCTCGAACATTTGTATTAGCCGCACGGCCCGTTCCCTCTCATCGTGCCGGCCGTCCTGCAGGTTGAGGAGGGTTTGCAGCTGTTGATTAACAAGCCTTATCCCTTTCGAGAAGCGACGCGCTGAGGCGTAGTCATCCTCGGCCATGCACTCAGCTAATTGCGTAGTCAGGACGTTGCGTTCCGCCTCGTAATAGGCGATGAGTTTCTCAAGCTTTCTGCTCATGCTGGATGTTCAACGCTATTCGCATACCGCAAAGAAAGCCGCGCTTTCACTTTTGATGGCCGCCACAATAGTGGTTTTGTTTAGCACGCTTCCAATCTTGTCAGGCTCCGCTATGTGCCAAAGCAGCGGTGGCTTGTTGCGGGGCCGATTTATTGTCTGTCGCACGCGGCAGCCACACCGTGAACTCGGTGTACTCGCCTTCGACCGACGCCACCGCGAGCGTGCCGCCGTGCCCGCGCACCACAATATCGTGGCTGAGGGAGAGCCCCAGGCCCGTGCCTTCGCCGGGTGGCTTGGTGGTAAAAAACGGGTGAAATATCTGGTCCTGAATGTCGGCCGGAATGCCCGTGCCGTTGTCGCGCACCCGGATGACGACGCCATTGGCCACGCGCTGAGTCGACACCGAAACCGCCGGCCTGTAGGTGCCGCTTGGCCGACAAGCCAGCTGCTTTTGCACGGCGTAAAAGGCGTTGTTGAAGAGGTTGAGCAGCACCCGGCCCAGGTCTTCGGCCACCACCGGCACTGGGCCGAGGCGCTGATTGAAGTCGGTGGTGAGGGTGGCGGTGAAGTCTTTGTGCTTGGCCCGCAGCCCGTGATACGCCAGGCGCAAGTACTCGTAGCAGAGGGCATTGAGGTCGGTGGGTTGGCGCTCGCCGCTGCTGGCGCGGGTGTGCTGCAGCATGCTTTTCACGATGCGAGAGGCCCGGTTGGCGTGCTCGTGCACCTTTTGCTGGCTCTGGGTCAGGTCGTCCAGCAAATGCGACAAGGCCTGTTTTGTGCTCTCCGGAAGCGGTTCGTTCGCCAGGGTTTCCCGCAACTCTTGCAGCAGCTCCACGCCGAGCTCGGCGAAGTTGCCGACAAAGTTGAGCGGGTTTTGAATCTCGTGGGCAATGCCGGCCGTGAGGGCGCCCAGCGAGGCCAGTTTCTCCTGCTGCACCAGTTGCGTCTGGGTGGTTTGCAGGTGCTCGATGGACTCGGCCAGCGACTCGTTTTGGTGGGTGAGCAGCCGCTCCTGCCGGAAGTTTTCCGACCGAAAAAAATACACCACCACAAACAGCGTCAGGAAAAACAGCAGTACATTGACGTTGTAGAAGTACTGGCTGTCGGCCACGTAAAGGAAGGGCCGCACCACCCCCATGGCCTCGCGCACGGCGAAATAGGCGGCCACGTTGAGCAAAAACAGCCCGACGATTTTCCAGATATTCCGGAAGAACAGCATGGGCACGATGCTGTTGGAAATCAGATAGTACTCCACGCCGTCGTACTTGCGGGCCACGGCAATAAACGAGCACAGGGCCGTGACGCTGAGCACGCTGTAGTAGGCCGCCGCGTCGTAGCGGCGGTGGTAGTTGAAGAAGAACGGCGGCAGGTTGACGAACACCCCCACTAGGCAAATGCGAAACGTGAGCCAGTCGGGCGAGTTCATAAAAACCAGCACGTAACCCACGTAAATGGCAATGGTCACGAAGCAAATGCCATTGAGCAGCCGCACCCGCTTGCGCTGCCACACCGTGAGCCGGTCCTCCACCCCAATGTTCACCAGCATCCGCCAAAGTTGCCGCACCACCTGCATCAGCCGGGAGGTGGCGGGGGCCGGGTGCGTTTCGAGGGCAGCGGGGTGAAAGTGGGCCATGACGGGAAGAAGCGGTAACCTATTTTAAACAATTAGTTAAAGTTATTCCATTTATGTTAACATTGCATATAGTGAACGGTGCGTTTGCCGTGGCATTGCGTGGCTCCGATGATGCGGAGACTGGAAGTTGCTAACGGGCTAGCCAGCTGTTCTTTCCAACCACTGCGATGGAACTGCCATGTCGTCCGCTCTGCCGATAGTGCTCTGGTTGATGCTCGTGGCATGGTCGGCGCAGGCGTGGGCGGCTCCGCCCGCCGGGCCGCCTCCGGTAGTCACGGTGGAAGCCATGCCATCCACGGGCCTGGTGTTGAAGCGGGGCTGGACGTTCCGGGCCGGCGACGACCCCGCCTGGGCCCTGCCCACCGTGGACGAAGGGCCGTGGCAACCCATCGACCCCGCCCAAAGCCCACGCCAGCTCCCGCAGGTGCGCCAAGCCGGCGTGGGTTGGCTGCGGCTGCGTTTCCGGGTGAGTCCGGCCCTGCAGCACCAGGCCCTGGCGCTGGGCGTTTTCCAATACGCCGCCTCGGAAATCTACCTCAACGGCCGCCTGCTGCGGCGCTACGGCACCCTGAGCACCGACCCCGCACGGGTGGTGCCGCACTGGCCCGACGGCGAGCCCATCGAACTGCCCATCACGGGCACGGGCGAGCAGGTGCTGGCCGTGCGCTACGCCCACTGGGCACCATTCGAGGGGTTCAGCGACTTTTTTGTGCCCGTTTTTCTGGAAACCCGCCTCGACGGGCTGCCGCAGCTGCTGCAAAACCAGCGGCACGAGGCCACCTACAAAACCGCCGACATGCTGCTGTTCGGGGCGTTTTTGTTGCTTAGCCTGCTGCATTTGGCGTTTTATGTGTACAACGCCGCCCAGCGTGCCAACCGTTACTTCGCCCTATACACGCTGCTGCAAGCAGGCAGTTTTTGCTGCACCGGCTTTCTGGACGAAGTCGGCCACTCGGGCTGGCGCCTGGGCGTGGACGTGCTTTCCTACGTGTGCCTGCACACGGGCAGCGTCCTGGCGGTGCGCGCGCTCTACAGCCTGTTTAGCGTGCGCGTGGGGCCCACCTACGTTGGCCTGTGGGTGGCCAATGCCGCCAGCTTGCTGCTGCTCACGTTTGGCCAGGGGCTGAGCTGGTACCCCACGGTGGCCTTCATGGTGCTGGTCACGGCCGAGCAGCTGCGCCTCACGCTGGGGGCGCTGCGCCGCACCAAGCAAGGCGCGGGCATTGTGGCGGCGGGCTTCGGGGTGGCGCTGGGGCTGCTGCTTTTGTTTGCCTTCATGGCCAAGTACTACCCCGCGCTGCTGCAAGTGGAGGTGCTTTACATTCCGCTGCACACGCTGCTCACCTTCCCGGCTTTTTTGAGCCCCGTGTTGGCCATTTCGTTGTTTCTGACGCGGCGCTTTGCCATCTCCAGCCGCCTGCTGGCCATCAAGCTGGCCGAAGTGCGCCGCCTCTCCACCCAAATGCTCACCCAGCAGCGGGAAAAGCAGCAGCTGTTGGCCCAGCAAAACGAAACTCTGGAGCGGCTGGTGCAGCAGCGCACCGCCGCCCTGCAACACACCCTCACCAACCTGCAGGAAACCCAGCAGCAGCTCATTCAGAAAGAAAAGATGGCGTCGCTGGGCGAGCTCACCGCCGGCATTGCCCACGAAATCCAGAACCCGCTCAACTTCGTCAACAACTTCGCCAGCGTGGCCGTCGAGCTGCTGGCCGAGCTCGTGGAAGGGCCGCTGCGGGCGCTGCCCATGGACAAGCGGGAAGACGCCGACGAGCTGGTGGGCGAAATCACCCAGGACCTCGAAAAAATCACCCACCACGGCCAGCGCGCCGACGGCATCGTGAAAAGCATGCTGGAGCACTCGCGGGCCAAGTCGGGCGAACGCCAGCTCACCAACCTCAATCCCCTGTGCGACGAGTACCTGCGCCTCTCCTACCACGGCCTGCGGGCCAAAGACAAATCCTTCAACGCCCGTTTCCACGCCGACCTTGACGAGCGGCTAAAGCCCGTGGACGTGGTGCCGCAGGACCTGGGCCGGGTGCTGCTCAACCTCTTCAACAACGCCTTTTACGCCGTGCACGAGCGCCAGCAGCTGGGCGAGCCCGGCTACCAGCCCGAAGTCAGCGTCTCGACGCAACGCACCGGCTACGGGCAGGTGGCCATTCGGGTGCGCGACAACGGCCGGGGCATTCCGGAGGCGGTGCGCCAGAAAATCTTCCAGCCCTTCTTCACCACCAAGCCCGTGGGCGAAGGCACCGGCCTGGGCCTGTCCCTCAGCTACGACATCGTGACCAAGGGCCACGGCGGCACGCTCACCGTCGACACCCGGGAAGGCGCGTATACCGAGTTCACGGTTTGCCTGCCCGTGACCGACGACAAGCCGCAGGTCCTTACTTACTCCGTGTAAATCATGATGAAAATTCTGGTTGTCGACGACGAAGCAGACGTGCGCCTGCTGTTTGAGCAGCGTTTTCGGCGTGAAATCCGCGCCGGGCTGTTTTCCTTCACATTCGCTTTCTCGGGCGAGGAGGCCCTGAATTACCTCACCCAGGAGCACCACTACTCGGAGGTCGTGCTCATTCTCTCCGACATCAACATGCCCGGCATGAGCGGCCTGGAGCTGCTCAGCCGCATCAAGCAGGACCACCCCAACCCACCACCCGCCGTGATGATGATTACGGCTTACGGCGACGAAAAAAGCTACGCCAAAGCCATGCAGCTCGGGGCCAGCGACTTCCTGGTGAAGCCCATCGACTTTCCCAAGCTCAAGCAGAAGCTTTTGCCCTTGAACGAGGGCTGAGCCGTGAAATGGACGTGGCTTGCTCCGTGCCGCCATGCTTGCGATAAGTCCGGCACGCTACGCAACCCGCCGCCACGCACTGGCGACCGTGGCATGGTGCCTGTACCTCTGAATTCGTTTTCTGTCGAACTTTACCCTTCTCCACGGGCTTATCGGGTCATCTGCTAAGCTCTTATGCCCTACGCTGCCATGCTCAAACACCTGCTGCTGAGTTTCTGCCTGCTGCTGTCGCTCACCGCGGCGGCACCTTCCACCTACAGCTTCAAAATTGCCAAGCTGCACTACGGCGGCGGCGGCGACTGGTACGCCAACAAAACCTCGC
The DNA here is from genome assembly GCF_036388155.1 of Hymenobacter sp. Classification (NCBI taxonomy): domain Bacteria; kingdom Pseudomonadati; phylum Bacteroidota; class Cytophagia; order Cytophagales; family Hymenobacteraceae; genus Hymenobacter; species Hymenobacter sp. Next base: position 37,630 of record NZ_DASVSI010000148.1, read on the forward strand.
TGCCCAACCTGATTCAGTTCTGCAACCAGGCGCTGAAAACCAACATCGCGCCCGACGAAGCCACCGTGGAGCTCGACGCGCCCGAGCTCCTCACCTACCCCTTCGTGCACATGACCGGCCACGGCAACGTGAGCTTCACCGCCGCGGAGGCCAAAAACCTGCGCCGCTACCTCACGGGCGGCGGCTTCCTCCACATCGACGACAACTACGGCCTCGACAAATTCATCCGGCCCGAAATGAAAAAGGTATTTCCCGAGCTGGAGTTTGTGGAGTTGCCCTTTACCCACCCCATTTACCATCAGAAATACCAATTTCCGCGCGGCTTGCCCAAGGTGCACGAGCACGACGCCAAGCGCGCCCAGGGCTTCGGCCTGGTCTACAAAGGCCGGTTGGTGTGCTTCTACAGCTTCGAGTGCGACCTGGGCAACGGCTGGGAGGACCTCGGCACCTACCCCGAAGACACCCCCGCCACCCACGACGCCGCCCTGCGCATGGGCGCCAACCTGGTGGCCTACGCCCTCACCCAAGATTAGCTTAGGCGGGCAAATAATCGAATTGCATGCAGAACGGCGGGCTGAGTGCCTCTTAGGCACAGTAGCTTTTTACGGGTCCTTGCTCTGAGATTGATGTACCAGTGCGGACAGTAGCGCGAACTTTGTAGTTCGCGTCCCCGCGCCGTTAGCATCGTTCGGGTGTCCGCCGGGGACGCGAACCACAAAGTTCGCGCTACATTCTTACCTGCTTAATACTTGCGCTGGAGCACCTCGCTTAGCACAAAGGCCACTCGCATGCTCTCGGGGTTGCTGAGCAAGCGGCGCAGGGAGTCGCTGGTGGGCGCCGCCGAATCAACTTGCTTGCCAGGCGTGGGGTGCAGAACCGGCGTGGGCGCTTCAAAAGAAGCACGGGGCAAGGTGGATGAGCGGCGGGCTGGCAGGGCGGGCGCATAGCGGGCCCTGGCCGTGGCAGGGGCCTCCAGCGAGGTTTGCCGCACGGTGGTACGCTCCTGCGAGCGGGCAGGCCGTGCCACTTCCCGCGGCATGGGACGCCCGCCCAGGGTGCGAGGCCCGGGCACCACTGCGGGCGGTGCGGGGGCCGGACCCGGCTGAGCGGGGACGCCCTCGGGCTGGGCGTTGCGGGATTGCATCTGCCGCAGCATCTCCTGGAAGGTAGCCGTGGGCAGGCCGGGCACGTTCGCATCGGGGCGCGCGGGCCGTTCCTGGCTTTCGCGGGCCACGGTGTCGCGCATCTTCATGACAATGCGGAAGATGAACGCGCCAACGGCCACGAGCACCCAGAGCAGGGTAACGACCTTTTCCATGGGCGTAAGGTAAGGATTTGAGCCGAAGATTCGGGTGAACTAGCGGACGCCCTTTTCCGGAAAGCGGCCGGTTTTGGTGCGGTAAAACGCCTTGATTTTGGCCTCGTCCGCCTCGTAATCGCCCGTGGGGAACACGGCCTCGCCGATGCCGGCTTCCTTGAGGCGGTAGTCCAGGTACCCCAGTCGAATGGGCACGTGGGCGCTCAGGGCCGCAAAGTAGTAGCCCTTGCGCCAGCGCGGCTGGTAGGCGCGCGTGCCTTCCGGGGTGATGAGGATGACCAGCTCCTCGTGCTGGTCGAACAGCTTCACCATGCCGTCGACGAGGCTGTTGTTCTTGCTGCGGTCCACGGGCAGGCCGCCCACGGTACGCACCATGCCGCCCAGCAGCCAGTGCTCGGTCCACTCTTTTTTCACGGTGAAGCGCACGTCCACGTCCATGAGGTAGAAGGCGGCCCGGGCCAGGATGAGGTCCCAGTTGCTGGTGTGCGGGGCCGCAATCATCATGCTTTTCTTGATTTCCGGGTTGTGGATTTCGCCCAATTTCCAGCCGGCAACCCAGAAAACGAATTTGGCCATGTAATACCAGAAAGTAGAGTTTTTACGGGCGGGCATTGAGTAATGAATTGATGAAAGAATGTGCGGATGTGCTGTGAAAACCGGCCATCTCCTGTTCGGGCCGCGGTACAAAGATGGCCTTTTAGGGCAAAGTATGCGCCGCGGCGGCTAGAGCAGCGCCCGCAATTCGGCGGCCTGGCTCAGGGTGTAGCGGTAGCCAATCTCAAACAGTTCCGGGGCGCGCTTGTAGCTCAGGGGGCGGTAGTGGCAGAGGTCGGGCGGCTCCAGCAGCAGGTGGCACAGGGCCTTGCGCGAGGCCGTGTTGGCGTTGATGGCCAGGTGCAAGGTGCGCTCCACGAGGCGGCGCATGTTGGACACGCGGGCCTCCCGGTTCACGGGGTTGCAGTGCACGCCCACCACGCGCAAGTCGTTCTGGCCCAGCAGGGGCTCCACGGGCAGGTTGTTGAGCAGGCCGCCGTCCACCAACTGGCGCCCCTGGTACTCCACCGGCCGGTACACAATGGGCACCGCCGACGAGGCCAGCAGCGGCGGCAGCAGCGGCCCGGTCTTGAAGTACACCGACTCGCCGGCCATCAGGTCGGTGGCCACCAGCGTGAGCGGGCAGCGCAGGTCCTCGAACGTGAGCTTGGCCCCCAGGTGCCGCGCTATCAGGGCCTCCACCGCGTCGAAGTGCAGCAGCCCGAAGCGGCTGAATGCGGGCCGCGTGAGCCGAAACAGGTTGGTGGTGGTCAGCAGCTGCAGGATTTCCCGCGGCGGAAAGCCGGCGGCGTAAAACACGCCCGCAATGGCCCCCGAGCTCACCCCCGCCAGTTGGGCCACGGGCAGCTCCAATTCGTCCAAGGCAGCCAACACGCCGAGGTGCGCAATGCCGCGCGCTCCTCCCCCGGACAAGGCCAATCCCAATTTGGCGGGTTGGCGGATGGGTGGGCTGGTGGATTGAGGTGAGGGCTGCACGCTGCTTGTACCGAATTTAAGCTCTTACAGTTTCTACCTATTCCGCCACCTCACTACCTCACAAATCCACCAGTTGCAGCGTTTCGCTCAGGCGCACGCCCTTGTCGGTGTGCTGCACGGTGCAGGCTTCGTGGATGGGGTCGTGCTCAAGCAGCAGCACCCAGTTTTCGTCGGCCGCGCGGCGCAACACGGCTTCTTTTTCACTCATGGTCACGAGCGGGCGCATGTCGTAGCCCATCACGTAAGGCAACGGAATGTGCCCCGCGCTGGGCAGCAAATCGGCCATAAACGCCAACGTGCGGCCCTTGTACTCCAGCACCGGCACCATCATCTTCTCGGTGTGCCCGTCGGCCATGATGATTTCGCGGAACTGCGGCAGCGCCTCGGGCACGCCACCTTGCAACCCCACGAACCGCAAGCGCCCGCTTTCCTGAATGGGCAGAATGTTCTCTTTCAAAAAACTCGCTTTTTCGCGCGGGTTGGGCGTTACGGCCCAGTTCCAGTGTGCCTCGTTGCTCCAGTACGTGGCGTTGGGGAAGGCCACTTCCAGCACGCCATCGGGCCGGCGCTGCACCGAGCCCCCGCAGTGGTCGAAGTGCAGGTGGGTCAGAAACACGTCGGTGATGTCGGCGCTCGAGAAGCCCAGTTTCCGCAGCGACTTTTCCAGGGTGTCGTCGCCGTGCAAGTAAAAATGGCCCCGAAACTTCTCGTCCTGCTTTTCGCCAATGCCATTGTCGATGAGCAGCAGGCGGCCGCCGTCTTCAATCAGCAGACAGCGCATGGCCCAAGTGCACATGTTGTTGGCATCGGGCGGATTCAGCTTCTGCCACATGCTTTTCGGCACCACGCCAAACATGGCGCCGCCGTCAAGTTTGAACAAGCCGGTATCGATGGTGTGAAGAGTCATCTTTTTAGGGTAAGAGGGCATGAGGGTGTACGGCGGCCATACGCAGGCTTAAAGAGGGCATCGCGAAAACTCAAACCCTCCTACCCCCATGCCCTCATACCCTATACTATTCCACCACCACGCCCATGGCCGAAAACTTGTCGATGCGCTGGCTGATGCGGTCTTCGGCTGAAATGGCAGACAGCTCTTTCAGCGTTTTAACCAGCGTGTTTTTCAGGGTTTCAATCATTTGCTCGGGCGCGGTGTGGGCGCCACCCAGCGGTTCTTTCACGATGCCATCCACGAGGCCGGCTTTGTGCATGTCGGTGGCGGTGAGCTTGAGGGCCTCGGCAGCCTGCTCCTTGTAATCCCAGGAGCGCCACAGAATGCTGCTGCACGACTCCGGCGAAATCACCGAATACCACGTGTTTTCCAGCATCAGCACCCGGTCGCCAATGGCAATGCCCAGGGCCCCGCCGCTGGCGCCCTCGCCGATGATGACGCAAATCACGGGCACCTTCAGCATAAACATCTCCTTCAGGTTGCGGGCAATGGCTTCGCCCTGGCCCCGCTCCTCGGCTTCCAGCCCCGGAAAGGCGCCGGGCGTGTCGATGAGCGTCACCACCGGCACGTTGAACTTCTCGGCCAGCTTCATCAGACGCAGGGCCTTGCGGTAGCCCTCGGGGTTGGGCATGCCGAAGTTGCGGTACTGGCGCTGCTTGGTGTTGTGCCCCTTTTGCTGGCCCACAAACATGACGGTCTGGCCGGCTATTTCGCCAAAACCGCCTACCATGGCTTTGTCGTCGCCCACGGTGCGGTCGCCGTGCAGCTCCACAAATGTGGAGGCCATGCCCTCGATGTAGTCCAGGGTGTAGGGCCGGTCGGGGTGACGCGACAGCTGCACCCGCTGCCAGCGGGTGAGATTGGCGTAGGTTTCTTTTTTGAGGGCCTTGATTCTGGCTTCGAGAGCCGCCACGGCTTCGCGCACGTCGACGTCGCTCTCGGCGGCCAGCTTTTGCATTTCGATGAGCTTGCCTTCGAGGGAAGCAATGGGTTGTTCAAAATCAAGGAGCATGGGCTGCGGAGGGAATTTGCGGGAGTGGAAAGGCGAAAATACCAGGGCATCGGGCAAGACGGGACTCGAACCCGCGACCTGCGCCGCTCCTGCCGCCACGAAAGCGGGTGGCAAAGGTAAAACATCCACCGTTGCGGCCTTAGCGAAAAATTAATCCCCCTGAAAAACAACCCGCAAGCTTCAGAAGGGCGCTGTTTCCAGAAAAAACTTCAGCCATTGCTTGCAGCCCGCAATTTTTCTCCCCTACCTTTGCAGCACCAAAACGGAAAACACACAGTTTTCCACTCGGCAAACGGTTTGGTAGTTCAGTTGGTTAGAATGCCGCCCTGTCACGGCGGAGGTCGCGGGTTCGAGTCCCGTCCAGACCGCTATCGTTTGCAAACGAAAAAAGCCTCCCAGAAACGGGAGGCTTTTTTCGTTAACTCTCCCTAATTCACTTGGGTAAGTGAATTAGTATTAATTACTGGGCAAAAAACCTACGGCTAGAGCACGGCTATCAAAACTCGAGAGTGTTGCCAAAGAGCATACTACAACTATCGTCTTTGCTGAAGGCCTGTTTTATAACCGTACCAGTAGTATTGGTCATCGGCGTCGGTCGAGGCCTGCGCGTTTGCTTGCGCCTGCTCGATTTCTGCGGCCATTATCGCATTAAAATTTGGTGTTCTGTAACCGTATTGAGCAGCGGCAGCTTCTCCGAAAGCGCGACCATCTGCTAAACCGTAGAAGAAGAAGTCATTGTCCGGGTACAGGGCTTTCGCAGAAGTAGCGGACGCCATGCTAGCTTTTACCGCATTGGCATCTAGGGAAAGTCCGCCCGCTAGCAACACCGCCAGGGAGAATACTACATTAACTTTTTTCATAGGAGTAAAGAAAAGGTGGAAATAGATACTCAGGTCAGTGAGTACAGCGCAAATAACGTAAGCTAAAAGTTTGGTAAAAAGGACAAAAAGAGATAAAAGCGGACATCTGGCTTTGTAAATAATCTAATTTTATTTGCCATAAAGAATAATATTAATTGCACTGTGTCTGAAGACCAAGCCTCAGCAATTCATCTGTTCGTTTGACCATCAGATAATTGTTCATCTTAGTACAAAGCAGAAACAATTGAACGATTGTGACATCACTTATTCTGCTTCAATTATTTCGTTCTTAAGTGGACAAGATGAGGCGTTCAAAGCTGAGGCCCTATACATACAGAGTGTCATGGACTTGTGAGCGAAATTAACGGGTAGGGAAGTTACCCGCCGCGCTTACCTAAGCGACGTCACGGACGAGGAATGGGCGTTTTTACTGCTGTACCTACTTGCTGGTACGAGAAGATGCCAGCCAGCGGCAATATCCGCTGCGTGAGTTGTTTGACGCCTTACGCTACGTGGTGCGCATGGGCTGCACCGGGCGCTACCTGCCCCACGATTTGCCGCCCTGGGCCGCGTGCTACCAGCAGCGGGCGCGTTGGCGCGACTCCCGCGTCTTTGAAGCCCTGACCGACGATTTGCGCCAGGTGTTGCGCCTCAACGAGGCACGCCGGCAGCACCTTCACCACCAGCGCCCGGCGGACAGGCATCTTCTGTCCGTGGGAGCGCCCGCCGTGGCCAACCGCCACGCGCGACGCCCCGCGAAAGAACCGACGGGCTTCATCGCCGCGGCGTGGGCGTGATGGGCAGCAGACTCAGCGGTTGGAGCGTGGTGCCGGTGTAAGCGAATTGGTGGAGGCCGGCGGCGCCAACGGCCAGCAACGTGCCGTTGTTTGGAATCACGTCAAACACCTTCACGGGAAACACTTGCGTCTGCGTCAGCGCGGGCGACTGCGCGGTGTTGAACACCTTCAGGCCGCCCTTGTCGCACACGAAAAGCGTGTGGCCGTCGACGCCCAGGCCACGGGGGCCGGTCATGGGGTAGGACTTTGCCAGGCGCGGGGCGCTCAGGGTGGTCAGGTCGATGACCTGGAGTTGGTTGACGCCGCCGCCGCAGCTTTGGCCCGCGCGCAGCGTCACGTAGGCATACTGGTCGTCGACCACTACCGGGTCGCAGCTCACGACGTGCTGGTAGTAGGCGACCTGCCGCGGCGCCGCGGCCTGGGCCACGTCGAAGATGTACATGCCGCGCTGGGTGCCCAGGAACAGGTAATGGTCTTTCGGAAAAATCGTTTCGACGCCAAACATCAAGCCCAGCTTGGGGCCCGCCGTGGGCGTGGTCGGATTGGTCAGGCTGAACAGGCGCAGGCTGTTGGTGTCGACCGTATAGAGGTGGTCGCCCAGGACCGCGAACCGCGCCAGCGAGCCGCCCTTGCCCGCCGCGCCCGTGCCCGGGCTCGCCGACGACGTGTTGGCAAACGCCATGGGCAGGTTCCCACCCCTCCACCCCCCCAGCCGCTGGGATTGTTACCTGCGGGATAGGCTACTTTTATCTTCTTCCAGCCCACGACCACGGTATTCGCCGGGCGTTTATCCGGCGTGGCCGATGGGGCCAACGGTCCCCATTCCGGCATGGGCAGTTCCCGGAACGCATCGCGCACGCGGCTTTTTACCACGGCTGCCCCGGGGTTGCTCACGTCGAGGGTGACCAGGTCGGGGCCGTTGTCGGCGTAGAGCAGGCTGCCTTTCAAGGCCAGGTCGATATTGCCCGGAATGCGCAGGAAACTCACCGGCCGAGGCCGCGCCGGGTTGCGGTTGTCGATGACGTGGATGCCTTCGTAGGGTTCATTGACAAACAGGTACTGACCTTGCAGGTAAATCTTGCCGGCGGCGTGCAGGGCCCGGGGCGGCAGGGCCTGCACCCACGCCTCGAGCACGGCGCGGGACACCAGCCGCGGGGTGAAAGCGTCATAGTAGGCGTCTTCAGGCTGCGGCTCTTCGGGGCGGGTGCAGGAGAACAGCGTCAGGAGCAAAAAGCTGAGCAGGTGGGGGAAAAGTTTTTGCATCGGGGTACGACGGTTAAAGGTGAAACCAGGCGAAGGCAGCAGGGAAGCCGGCCACCGCTTCCTGTGGCCCTGACCGGTTGGTGCGGCACTTAGTTGCACCGCCGCGGCAACAAAGAGGACCGCGCTAAGCCCTTTGGGGCAGCCGTGCTCTTGGGGAAGGGCGGCGTGCAGATGCTTGCGGGTGCGTTGGTTGCTAAAGAGACTGATGCCCGTCAATTCTACCGTTTTGTTAAACTTAATTACTTTACATCTAGCCAAGTAACCAATGTCTCATGCCATGCAAGTATGCAATTGGTTTCCAGTTGTTTAATGAATGATTTGAACCGGTGAAAAGTCTGGCAGCGCTCTTTATTTAATTGCGCCGGCAGGGGCGCGGAAGTAGGTTTGGGCTCCCTTCAGCACGTCGCGGTTGCGACGGTTCCACCGTTGGGATTCTCGCACACCATGATGTTCCGAATCGTAATAGGGGCCGTACTCGCCTTGCTGGGGATGCAACTGGCTGCAAAAGCGCAGAATACTACCCGCTCCACTCCTAAATATCTCCAATCGGATGCGCTACGGGCCAAAGACCGAATCAACGAGCGGCCGCGCTACGGTGGGCTGACCAAGACGGCGGCGCAACTCGAAGCCGACGCACAGTTTCTTGCGCAGAGCCTGCGCCAGTACGGCACTGCCCACGCCGCCATGCAGGCCCACGTCAACTTCGGGTGGCACTACTTGGCCACGGACCACGCGCCCACGGCCATCAAGCGCTTCAATCAAGCCTGGCTACTCGATTCCACGGCGGCCGACGTGTACTACGGCTTCAGTGCCTACCTGCAGCAACAAGGCCAGCCGGAGGAAGCCGAACGGTTTATGCAAATCGGCAAGCGCCTCGACACAGGCAACGCAGCCTTGCTGAAATACTACGCCAGCCAAGCCTACCACCAGTCGTTGCGACGGGATTACGCCGGGGCCATTGCGACGAACGAACAACTGCTGGCGCTGGCTCCTGACAATGCGTTTGCGCACGGGAGAACCGGCTATTGGTGCCTCCTGCAGCAGGACACGGCCCGCGCCGGCCAATACCTGAGCCGCGCCGTGCAGCTGAACCCACAGGATTCCGTCTCCTACCTGAATCGGGGCTGGTTGCGCTACGGGCAAAAGCAGTACCCCCAGGCCGTGGCGGATTTCACGCAGGCGATTCGCATCAACGCGCACTACCTCAGCGCCTACGCCAACCGGGCCGTGGCCCACACCGATGCCGGTAACCACGCGGCGGCCATTGCAGACTTGCTACAATGCCTCAAGCTTGTGCCCTCCCGCGACAAAGGCCCCTTTTACTACCTCCTCGCGCAGGCCCACCTAAAAACCAACGACTCCCATGGGGCGTGTGAGGCGTTGCGGCAAGCCCTGGAATGGAGCTATACTCCCGCTGCGGAAAAAGACATCAAGCGCCTGATGAAAAGCGCCTGCCGGTAAACGCTCCTCTTGCCATTCCGACCGTTTTCCTAAACCTTTCATTGAATTTTAACGCGTGCCCCTTTACGCAAGCTTGCCGCGCAAGCCCCGCGCCGAGACCGCACCGGATGCCCTATGCCCGGGCAAAATATCTACGCCAGCAGATTCCATACGCTACCTCCCGCCAGCGCCGCATCGCCTCTCGCACGGCTCGGCTTGAGAGTTTACAAAATCCGTTCCCCTCAGCACGTTTAGTAAACCTTGAATCGGAGACGAGTTTCGTAAACTCGCCCGGCGCTGCAGCACCTGGCTGCCCACCAAGTGCGGGGTTGGTCGACGTCGAGCTTCGCCTCGCGTATACCGGCCATGCTTCGCCGATTCCTTCTCGACCCCGACCGCAGCGGCCTTTTCTACCTGCTGCTTTTCATTGCCCTCGTCACCGCCGCCCTGTTCGTCGACCACGCCTTCGACGCGCATTACGCCGTCATCGGCAGCGTGGCGTCCTTCCTGGGCTTGTTCACGGCCTTCCAAAGCTGGAAAGCGGCGCACGAGGCCTCGCGCAACGCCGACCAGGCCCTGAACCAGATGCAGCAAATGACCCGCGAAACCCAGGCGTTGGCCCATTCCAACCACCTGATTGACCAGCAAATCCGGCAGGCCGTCGCCACCATCAGCGACGCGACCCGCGAGCTGCACAAAGGCTACCGGCCGGTGTTGGCCGAGGTGGCCGAGTTCTTGCAAAAAGCGGCCGGCAGCGAGTACCTGGCCGTCCTGACGGACACGGCCGCCATCGGCACGTTTTTTCTCGCCTGCCAGCCCGGCCCCGCCCCCCGCGAGCTGCACGCCCTCACCGACCGCATCCACGCGCTGCTGCTCGAGCGGGTGCGGGACTCCCGGGAGTTTTACCTCGCGTGCTTGGCGGACGAGGGCGAGCCCGACGGCGCTCGGGAGGGCAACCGCCTCTTCGCACAGTTTGTCCAGCCCGCGTGGCAGCACCTGCGGCCCGGCGAGCCGCTGCCCGAGCCGACCTGGGAAGAGCACCGCCGCCGGCACGGCGCCACGCTGCGCCAGGTGCAGGAAACCTTTGCGCTGTTTTCGGACCACGCGGCGCAGAAAGCGGCGGGGGTCGAGCCACTCCTACCCCTCTCGGCGCTGCCGCTGCAACTCTTTCTCCGCGTCGACGCGGAAGCGGCGGAGCCGTTCCGCGCCTTGGTCATTTTCGTGGGGCAGTACAACCTCAACCGCCTGTCCGACGCCCGGGCCATGCACACGGCCGACCCGGAGCTGGTGCGCACGTTCCTGAGCATGTTCGAGTCGATTGCCGGGCTCGAGGGCCACGCCGGCTACCAGCAGCTGCGCCAGCAGTGGCCGCTGTAAGGCCCCGTCAGGAACCAGCATTCAGCGAAACGGTCGTTTTTTACCTCGTTTACCCACTTCTTCGCCTTTCCCGTGTGCGCACAATTGGTTTCCACGGCCTGCTTCAAGAGCAGTAACAAGGGGTGTTTTGACTCAGTGAATGGCCTAATGGGCGCCGGCGCGGCAACGCGGCCACCGCCCAGCCGTTAACCGCGGGTATTGCGTGCCTGCTTCACTGTTTTTTACTGGTTTATGCACAGGCTCTTGCTGCTCCTCTCGCCCCTACTCGCGCTCACTGGCTGCATCAACTGCACTCCTGTTGTCCTGACTCCCGCGGAGAAGGTTTGGGCCAGTGTCTACGAGGCGGGCCAGCAGGTTCGGTTTCGCAGCAACCGGGGCGCCAGCAATGTGCTGACGGCGCTGCCCCGCAAAGAGTTTTACGAAAACCAGGACTGCAACTGGATGGAGTCGGGCAAAAATCAGCCCCTTCGCACCATCGTGGCGCTTACGTCGGCCGTTGACCACGGCGGGGGCGACCACCAAAGCTTTTCCCTGGTGGTGTACAAAACGTCGCCTACCCGGCCCGCCACGCTGTTGTTCGATTTGGCTGGCCTGCTCGGCAACCTGAGCGACGTGCCGGGCGGCCCCGTGTTCAAGCTGCTGCCGGCGCCGCTGACGCTGGCCAGCGGCCGCCGCTATCCCGGCGCCTACGCCATTCGCAACGGGGCCAATGCCATCTACTTGCGGGGCAGCCAGCTGCGGGCCGCGTACTGGGACCCGCAGGCCGGCCTGCTGCGCTACGAGCTGGCCAGCGGGGAGGTGTTCGACCTGGTTGAGTGAGCGTTGCTACGTTAGGTTTTGCCCGTCAGGCTGCCGCGGACGTACTCCCGGACGCGCGCCTCGATTTGCGGATAGGCAATAAATAAATCGCCAATCAGCAGCATGGCCGACTCGTCGCTCATGTGCAGGTGGGCCTGGTCGTCGTCTTGCCGAAAAACTACCCAGGCTTTCGATTCTAAGATTCGCGTGCCTAACTCCAGCGGGGAGGAGTCGGCGGTTTGGTGGAAATTATCTAGCGTGTTCATCGATTCAGTAGTACTTGGATAGGAGATAAACTCTGACGCTCTGCGCTGCTACTCAATAGCTTGTTCCCGTTGCTTTGTGGGCCTCACGCGGCTGCTATGGAGCGGTTGTGAGGGCCTACGGTTGGCTTAATTATATCGTATACTGCACTAATTTAACCAGCAACGGTCGAGGGCATCAAGCACTGACCGTGCCATTTGCCTCGTACGGGTTCACTTAGTTTTCGTTCATACAGTCAAGGGCTTACGCTTGGGCTTGGCAACGAGTGACGACCTGAAAACGGCGCTGTACCTCGACCGCTGACCGCAGTAAGTGCCTACTGATGTACGAGGGAAATGCCCCGTTGAGACTGACTGCCCCTCGCGGGCGCCCGGGTTTCTTAATCGGGCGGAAAATACCGCGGCACCTTCAGCAGAGTACAGGAGAGTGAAGGCGGAAGGCCGACGGTCCTTGCGCCGCCAAGCGGCTGCCGGCCGGGCCGGCGCGCAGAAGCGCAGCCCGCCGCCGAGGCAGCCGCGGGCGTTATTTTTCCCAGCCACAATGCTTCGATACGCATTTCTGTTTCTTGTCTTGCTCGGCCGCTTGCACCCGGCGGTTGCGGCCCCGCCAACGGCCGGTTTTAACGTTCGGGACTTTGGGGCCAAAGGCGACAGCAGCAACCTCGACGGCCCAGCCATCAACCGGGCCATTGCGGCGGCGGCCAAGGCGGGCGGCGGCACGGTGTACTTTCCGGCCGGCCAGTACCTGAGCTACTCCATCCGGCTGCAAAGCCACATTTCCTTGTACCTCGACCAGGGCGCCGTGTTGCTGGCCGCGGCCCCGGTGGGCGACACGGGCTACGACGCGCCCGAGCCGGGGGCCGACAACAAATACCAGGATTTCGGGCACAGCCATTGGCACAACAGCTTGATTTGGGGCGAGAACCTGGTTGATATTTCCATTTTGGGGCCGGGCACCATCCACGGCAAGGGCCTGACGCGGGAAGGGCCCCACCGCGCGCCCGTGGGCAACAAAGCCATTGCCCTGAAGCTGTGCCGCAACGTGCAGCTCAAGGATTTCACGGTGCTCTACGGAGGCCATTTTGCCCTGCTGGCCACGGGCGTCGACAACCTGACCATCGACAACCTGAAGATTGACACCAACCGCGACGGCCTGGACATCGACGGCTGCCGCAACGTGCGGGTAAGCAACTGCACCGTCAACTCGCCGTGGGACGACGCCATTTGCCTGAAAAGCTCGTTTGCCCTCGGCTACGCCCGGACCACCGAAAACGTGACCATTGCCAACTGCCAGGTGAGCGGCTACGACCGCGGCACCCTCCTCAACGGCACCTACCTGCGCAACGAGGCGGTCCTGGTGCCCGACCACGAAGGCCCCACCGGCCGCATCAAGTTCGGCACCGAGTCGAACGGCGGCTTCCGGAACATCGCCATCAGCAACTGCGTGTTTGAGTACTGCCGCGGGCTGGCGCTGGAAACCGTGGACGGGGGCCTGCTGGAAGACATCGTCATCAGCAACATCACCATGCGCGACGTCATCAACTCGCCCATTTTCCTGCGCCTGGGCGGCCGGATGCGCGGCCCGGCTGGCACGCCCATTGGGGCGCTGCGGCGCGTGATTATCAGCAACGTGAACGTGTACAACGCCGACTCCCGGTTTGCCACGCTCATCGCGGGCCTGCCGGGCCACCCCATCGAGGACGTGCGCCTGAGCAACGTCAACATCTGGTATAAGCCCCTGGACGCGGCTTCGCTGCAGGCCGTGCAGGCCGTGGTGCCCGAGCACGAAAAAGACTACCCCGAGCCCCAGAAATTTGGCGTGCTGCCCGCTTACGGCTTTTTTATTCGGCACGTACGCAACATCGAATTGACGGACGTGAACATTCATTACCTCGGCCAGGAAACCCGCACCGCTCTCCTGCTGGATGACGTGCAGGGCGCCCGCCTCCGCAACTTGCAAGCCCAGCGCCCCACCGGTGCCCCGCTGCTGAAGCTGCAAGACGTGCGCGACCTGAGAGTGCAGGACAGTGCGCCTCTTAAGAATGAGGAGATTCGACAAGTCAAGTCGAAGTCTCTGTAGCACCTACTAGAGTTTTGTCATGTCGAGCGCAGCCGAGACATCTCGCCTCGGAAAGCCAATTAGTTCAGCACGCATGTCTCGGCTGCGCTCGACATGACGTTCCTGTTGTTTCCATTACCGCCACGCTGCCCCGCCCAACACATGAGAAAACGTGTCACGCTAGCCGTACTTGGCGGCGCTTTACTGCTTGTCAGTTCCGCCCAGGCCCAGATTGGGCGGCGTTTCCCTTCCGAGCGCAAAGTGGTGAAAGACCCGGTGACGGGCACGATGCTCACGTTCCTGACCAGCACGCCGGTCGGCGACAATAAAATTTACCAGACCCACAACCAGTGGACGTCGGACGGGCAATGGCTGATTTTCCGCTCGAACCGGGTGAAGAACGAGGCCTTGGCCGTGAACGAGAAAACCGGCGAGCTGGTGCAGGTAACCGAAGGCGGCTACACCGGCATGCTCAACGTGGCCCGCAACGCCATGAAGCTGTATTTCATGCGCAACCCGGCCGGCCCCGATGCGCCCCGGCAAGGCCCGCCGGCTTCGCTGCAAATTGTGGAAGTGGACCTGGCCCAGCTCTTCGCCGACAGCAAGGCCGGCAAGATGAAGCCCGCCAGCACCTACCAGCGCGTGTGCGGCACCACCCCGCCCGAGCTACAAGCCGGCGGCGACATGGCCCTCGACGGCGACGAAACCTGGGCCTACTTCCGCGTGGGCCGCGAGGAAGCCGCCCGCCACCTGGCCCCCGGTACCAAGCTGGAGCAGAACTACGGCCCGCGCAACATGGGCGCCGGCCCGGCCGGCATCGCGGCCATGAACTTGAAAACCAGCGCCAGCAAGCACGTGGTGTCGGTGCCGTTTCAGATTGGGCACATTCAGACGAACCCCTGGGTGCCCGGCGAAATCGTGTTTTGCTGGGAAACCGGCGGCAAGTCGCCTCAGCGCACCTGGACGGTGCTGGCCGACGGCACCGGCCTGCGCCCCCTTTACCCCGAAGCCGAAACCGAGTGGGTGACGCACGAGGCCGTAATCTCCAAAGACGAAACGGCCATTGCCATCATGGGCCACCGCAAAATCCCGGGCTCAAATAAGGAAGTAGCCGCCGGCACGCCCGTTAGCGGCCCCAACCCTGGCCAGGAGGCCGCCTGGGGCCCGTCGGGCACCCGCGAAAAGCCCACCGGCCTGGGCATCGTCAACCACCGCACCCGCGAGATGATTATTGTGGGCCAGACGCCCAGCGGCAGCGGCCTGTGGCACGTGAGCGGCTCGCCGGACGGGCGCTGGGCCGTGGGCGACGACTTCGCGCGCAACATTTACCTGATTGACCGGCACACCCGCGAGATGCTCTTGCTCTCCGCCGGCCACAAGGAAACCGCCGCCGACCACCCGCACCCCACCATGAGCCCCGACGGAACGAAGATTGAAATCCAGTCGGCCATGCTTTCGACCGATGGGAAGAGCATGAACATCTGCATCATCCCGGTGCCGGAGGCGTGGCTGAAGCGTAAGTATTAGGACGGTCATGCAGACCGCAGCGAAACATCCCTCGTGGGCGAAACCTCACCCCCGGCCCTACCAGGTACGACCCCTCTCCGCGGGAGAGGGGTCGTACCTGGTAGGGCCGGGGGTGAGGTCACTGCGTCAGGTGGCGCAAGCAAAATGCTTCGCCGCACTCTGCGTAACCGCCTTTTGTATCTCAATAGCCTCCACCGCTCACGCCCAGGAAGACCGTGGCTTCAAAGTCTACCAATTCCCGGCCGATATGATTCCGCGCATCGACGGCAAGGCCGACGACTGGGCCAGCTTTCCGCGCGAGTACGTGGTGGGCACCAACCAGCTGTGGGACGACTCCAAGCGCTACCCCAAGCCCGATTCCACCAACCTCGACGTGAAAGTGCGCGTGGCCTGGGTGGCGGGCCTAAACCGGCTGTATTTTCTCTACGAAGCCACCGACGACTACTGGGATTTCAGGCAGCCCGGCCTGCACAACGACACCTTCGAAATCATCGTGGACGGCGACCTCTCCGGCGGCCCCCTCATTGCCGAGCAGCACCCTAATCCGGACTTGCCGCTGATGGAGCGCTATTTCGCCTTCCACGGCGTGCACGCGCAGAACTACCACATTTTCATGCCCGCCGAGGGCAAGGATTGGGCTCTGGCCTGGGGCAGTCAGCCCTGGATAAAGCGCCTGCCCTACGCCAACATCGCCTATTCCTATGACTTCCGGCCCGGCCAACGCGGCAAGCTCACGGCCGAGTTCTGGATTACGCCCTTCGACTACGCCGGCACCGAAGGCCCCGCCCGCGCCGTGGAATCGGTGCTGACGGATGGCAAAAAAATCGGCCTCACCTGGGCCGTGATTGACTAAGACGACGTGAAAGATGAAACCAAAAAAGGCTTCTGGAACCTGTCGAAGAACCACAAGATGTACGGTAATTCCAGCCTGGGCACCGTCTTCACCCTCCTGCCGCTGGCCGACAAGTACCTGCCGAAACTGGCGGCGCAATGGTCCTTCAGCGTCACCAATATGGCCCGCCGCCAAGTCACCTTCCTCGACGAAAGCCGCGGCCCCATCAAGCGCTGGCACTGGGACTTTGGCGACGGCACCACCTCCACCGAGCAAAGCCCGGTGCACCGCTACAAAGACGCTGGCAAGTACATCGTGGTGCTGAACGTGGAAGGCCCGGCCGGCAAGGCCCGCATGGCCAAGGTGTGGGACGTGGCGGTGAAGTGAAAAAATGGCAAATCAGCTTTCTCCAGCCCCAGCATCTTGAGTAAACCAAGCTGTGTAGATAGTTGAATAAATAGTCCTGAATAAATAAACAGTCCCGAAAAACGGTCATGCTGAGCGCAGCCGAAGTATCTCTACTGCTGCACTAACATTGATTAGTTGCGCGG
>NZ_DASVSI010000149.1:0-45969 GCF_036388155.1 Hymenobacter sp.
TGTAGCTCGCGTCCCCGCGCCGTTCGCAACCGTTGAATCGGCGCGGGGACGCGAGCTACAAAGTTCGCGCTACTTATGGCTTCTCTCTTTCCCGACGACGAACCCGCCGCTTTCACCCCGATGCCCGCGCCTGGCCCCGACGCGCCCCTGGCCGAGCGGCAGCGCCCGCGCCGCCTGGCCGACTACGCCGGCCAGCAACACCTGGTGGGCGAAACCGGTGTATTGCGCCGATACCTCAACGCCGGCCGCTTGCCCAGCCTCATTCTGTGGGGCCCGCCTGGCGTGGGCAAAACCACCCTGGCGCACTTGCTGGCCAGCGAGCTAAAACAGCCGTTTTCGGCCCTGAGCGCCATTAATGCGGGCGTGAAGGACGTGCGCGACGTCATCGACAAAGCCAAGCGGCAGCGGGGCACGGTGCTCTTTATTGATGAAATTCACCGCTTCAGCAAGGCGCAGCAGGACGCCCTGCTTGGCGCGGTGGAGAACGGAACCGTCACCCTGATTGGGGCCACCACCGAGAACCCGTCGTTTGAGGTGATTCCTGCGTTGCTCTCGCGCTGCCAGGTGTACGTGCTGGAACCGCTGAGTGCCGAAACCCTGCGCGGGCTGGTGAACAAAGCCCTGACCGAAGACGAGGCGCTGAAGCAGAAAAAGGTTGTTCTAAAAGAAGACCACGCCCTGCTGGCCCTCAGCGGCGGCGACGCCCGCAAACTGCTCAACCTCCTGGAAATCGTGGTGCAAAGCACGCCGCCCGACAAAAAGGGCGTGGTCCAGGTCACTGATGCCGTGGTGCAGCAGGTGGCCCAGCGCCCGCTGGCCAAGTACGACAAAGGCGGCGAGATGCACTACGACGTCATTTCGGCCTTCATCAAAAGCATGCGCGGCTCCGACCCCAACGCGGCCCTTTACTACCTGGCCGTGATGCTCGAAGGCGGGGAGGACGTGAAATTCATTGCCCGCCGCATGCTCATTCTGGCCAGCGAGGACATCGGCAACGCCAACCCCAACGCGCTGATGCTGGCCACCAGTTGCTTTCAGGCCTGCACCGTCATTGGTTTGCCCGAATCGGACCTCATTCTGGCCCAAACCGTGGTGTACTTGGCCACTTCGGTCAAGAGCAACGCTTCTTACATGGCCATTAGGGCAGCGCAGGCTGAGGTAAAGGCCAACGGCGTCTACCCTGTGCCCGTGCCGTTGCGCAACGCCCCCACGCGCCTCATGAAACAGCTTGGCTATGGCAAGGAATACGCCTACTCGCACAACGGCGAAGGCAACTTTGAAGAGCAAGAATTTCTGCCCGAAGCCCTTAGCGGCACCCGTTTCTACGACCCGGGCCAGAACCTCAGTGAGCAAAAGATACAAGAGCGGCTGCGGGGCTGGTGGGGCGAAAAGTATGGGTATTAGGCGGCCGGTACTAGGTAATAAGTAAGTTGTCAGACTTTTGAACGTCATGCTGAGCGCAGCCGAAGCATCTCTACTGCTACACTAGTATTGCTTACTTCTGCGGGTGAGATGCTTCGGCTGCGCTCAGCATGACGGCTTTTTACCCAATCACCTGTTAGCTGTATAGCGCGGACGCTGCCAACTGTAATGTTCACGTACGGCAGACGATGAATGAAGCAACTCAACGACCAAACCGTCTGTTTTAAAAGGCATCGGCCTACATTTACCAAGTAAAATCACCTTCTGCATCCATGGGTCAATTTTTTAAATATGTGCTCGCAACCATTGTGGGGTTGCTGGCCTTTTCTTTTCTGGGTTTTTTGCTGCTGGTTGGCATTATCGGGGCCGCTGCTAGTGCCGACGATACCAAGGAAGTAGCGGCCAATTCGGTGTTGGAGCTGAAGCTGAACGAGCCGCTAACCGAGCGCGGGCGGGACAGTAAATTCAACTTCGGCGGCAACAACGCTTCGACCGGCCTCATCAACCTGAAAGAAGCCATTGGCCGGGCCAAAGGTGACGACGACATCAAGGGCATTTTGCTGAACCTTGACATTGTGCAGGGCGGCATGGCCTCGCTGGAGGAGGTGCGCGACGCGCTGCTGGACTTCAAGAAGTCGGGCAAGTTTGTGGTGGCCTACCACGAAGTGTGCTCCGAGAAAAGCTTCTACCTCTCATCCGTCGCCAACCAGATTTACCTGCACCCGCAGGGCACGCTGGAGTTCAACGGCCTGAGCACGGAGGTGATGTTCTACAAGCGCCTGTTTGATAAGGCCGGCATTCAGCCCTACATCTTTCGGGTAGGCTCGTTCAAAAGCGCCGTGGAACCGTTTTTCCGCGAAAACTTCTCCGATTCGGCCCGATACCAGACCGTTTCGTTCCTGAATTCCATCAACGGCCACCTGATTAGCCAAGTGGCGAAGTCCAGAGGCATTGCGCCGGAGCGGCTCAAGGTCATCAGCGACTCGATGCTGGTGCACAACGCCCCCGACGCCCTGCGCCTTAAGTTGGTGACCAAACTCGGCTACTTCGACCAGGTGCAGGACTACATGCGCGGCAAACTAGGCATTGCCAAAAACAAGAAGCCCAGCGTGGTGAGCCTGAGCGAATACACGGAGAGCGAGCGCGAAGACGAAAAAGAAGGCAGCACCAGCGGCAACCGTATTGCCGTGATTTACGCCGAGGGCGACATCGTGACGGGCCGGGGCTCGGACGACAACATCGGCAGCACCAAGTTCGCCGAGGCCATCCGCAAGGCCCGGCTCGACGACAAGGTGAAGGCCGTGGTGCTGCGCATCAACTCGCCGGGCGGCTCGTCGCTCGCTTCCGATATCATCTACCGCGAAGTGCTGCTCACCAAAAAAGTGAAGCCAATCATTGCCAGCATGTCGGACGTGGCGGCTTCCGGCGGGTACTACATTGCCATGGCTTGCGACACCATCGTGGCCCACCCGAACAGCATCACGGGCTCCATCGGCGTGTTTGGCGTGCTGCCCAACATCCAGCCGCTGCTGGCCGATAAGCTGGGCATCACGGTGGACCGGGTGAGCACCGGCAAGTTCTCGGACCTGCCCACCATCACGCGCGCCCTCACCGATTTTGAGAAGCGCACCCTGCAGGGCGAAGTCGACCGCATCTACGCTGACTTTACCACCAAAGCCGCGCTAGGTCGCCGCATGCCCGTGGACCGCCTGCGCCGCATTGCCTCCGGCCGCGTGTGGAGCGGCATAGAGGCCAAAAACAACGGCCTGGTGGACGTGCTGGGCGACTACAACGACGCCCTGCAACTCGCCGCCGCCCGTGCCGGTCTCAAAGCCGATGATTACCGCGTGCAGCGCCTGCCGCGTCAAAAATCGGAGTTTGAGAACATTCTTTCTATGTTCGGCGGCAGCGACGACGACGAAGCCAAAACCAAGGCGATGAAAGCCGAGTTAGGTCCGTTGTACCCGGCCTACGCCCAATACCAGCAGCTTATGCAAATGCGCGGCGTGCAGGCGAAACTGCCCTACGTGCTGGACATTAAATAATTTATTTCGCACGGAGTTAAAGGAGGGAAGAGGAGTTGCACGGAGAGAATAAACTCCTGTGCAACTCCTCTTCCCTCCTTTAACTCCGTGCGAATTTTTAATCAAGATGCTACAACAACTCCGCGAAGCCGCTGCCTACATCCAGGCTCACTCCCAACATTTCCAGCCTGAAATGGGCATCATCCTCGGCACGGGCTTGGGCGCGCTGGCCAACGAAGTAGAGGTTGAGCACGAAATCAACTACGCCGACATCCCGCATTTTCCGCTGAGCACCGTGGAAAGCCACGCCGGCCGGCTGCTGCTGGGCCGCATGGGCGGCAAAAAAGTAGCGGTGTTGCAAGGCCGCTTTCACTACTATGAGGGCTACACCATGCAACAGGTGGCCATGCCCGTGCGCGTGCTGAAGCTGCTGGGCATCGCGCGGCTGCTGGTGAGCAACGCCGCGGGCGGCCTGAACCCCGACTTCAACATTGCCGACCTCATGTTGATTGACGACCACATCAACCTGCAGCCGGGCAACCCGCTCATCGGCGCCAACCTGGACGAGCTGGGCCCGCGCTTCCCCGACATGTTTGCGCCCTACGACGCCGACCTGCTGGCCCGGGCCGAAGCCGCCGCCCACGCCCTGGGCCAAGCGGGCACCACGCGCCGCGGCGTGTACGCCAGTGTGCCCGGCCCCATGCTCGAAACCCCCGCCGAGTACCGCTACCTGCGCACCATCGGGGCCGACGCCGTGGGCATGAGCACCGTGCCCGAAGTCATTGCCGCGCGCCACCTGGGCCTGCCCGTGTTGGCTGTGTCGGTTATCACCGACCTGTGCGCGCCCGGCCACCTCAAGCCGGTGGTGCTGGCCGATATTTTTGCCGCCGCCGCGGTGGCTGAACCCCGGCTCACGGCGCTTGTCAAGGCCGTGGTGGCGGGGCTATAGCAGCACAACCGGTCAGCCCGTGCGCAGGCCGCTGGCTTGCGCTGCGCTGACTAACCGTTGGTCGTGGGAGAAGAATATGCTTGTCGAACTGTCGGGAGCCAGCGCGCAGGCCAACTGAATGGCGTCGAGACTGCGCAAACGGAGACTGGAATGCACCACCAACAGATGTGCTGCGTGAGCAAGTATTGGTTCCGATAACGCTACCCAGTCGTACTCAGCTTGCACCTGAGAAAAAGCCGCTACTACGGCCGCAGCTTGCTGAGGCTGTAGGTCACCAAGCTGCACTTTGCGTTGGAAGGCACTGACAAATTCTACCCGCGCCAACTGCGAGAGTACGATGCGAGTCACCGGAATTAAATTATTTTCCAGCGCCGCTACTCCCGATTCGTTGGGGTCGTACAATTTCACTAGGGCGGAAGTGTCTAGGAACGCGCGCACCTCAATTGCCCTCCTGGCGGTCGGCCAGCACTTCTTCGCTCAGGGTGGGGCCTGTCATGCCGGCCGCCAGTTCCCGTGCGCGCTGCCACGACGACTGCAGGCGGAGCATTTGTTCGCTGCGAGGAGGGGTTTGAGCCAAATCAGCGGCCGCGTTGGCCGGCACAATAAAATCTCGCCGCTCATCTGATTCCAAAAAAACCACCACCACTTCTACCGGAGCCGAGGTAGGAGGAGCTGGCTCAGTTAGGTGAACCGTTCCGTTCGCATATATGCCGCGCAGGGATGTAAGCATTGCACAAGGTATGGAAAAATCACCGCACCACCTTGGTCATGCGCGTGCGGCTCAGCACCGAGAAAATGCCGATGCCGCCCTGCACGTTGCCGTAGATGGCCGACGGCTGGGCAAAGGGGTTGCCGTTGGCGTTGCGGGCGTCGCGCACCGACTGCCGAAAGCGGTAAAACGCCACGTCGGTGTGGTAGAGCGTGCTCGTGACGGTGTCGCCGGCAGCGAAGCGGTAGCTGGTGCCCACCGTGAAGGGTTTGCCGTTGAGCAGCCGGTCTTTTAAAGAATTATCTACCTCAGGTTCCTGAAGCAGGGCCTTCTTGGCGGGGTCACCCTTGTGCAGCTGCAGGCGGTAGCAGTCGTCGGGCGTGGGCGGGTCCTGGAACGTGGTGAGGAAGTAGGCCTTGCGCTCCGAGCCGGTTTTGTCGTTGAATTTATACTCCACCGAATCGATGGGAATGGGGGCCAGCATGGTGGTGGTGCTGGTGGCGCGGCGGCCTTTGGTGTCGCGCACTTCCAGGGTAAACGTGTCGCCGGGGCGGGCCACGAGCGGGTCGCGGGCAATGTGGGTGTGAAACTTCTCGCCGCTGACAGTGTCCGTGAG
Source organism: Hymenobacter sp. (assembly GCF_036388155.1). Taxonomy (NCBI): domain Bacteria; kingdom Pseudomonadati; phylum Bacteroidota; class Cytophagia; order Cytophagales; family Hymenobacteraceae; genus Hymenobacter; species Hymenobacter sp. The sequence goes on from NZ_DASVSI010000149.1 coordinate 5,721, forward strand.
CACCTGGTAGTTGGGGTCGAAACGCAGGGGCACAGCCGTGCCATTGGGCATGGTGAGCGTAACCGTAACGTCGGTGGGAAGCTGCGGAATGGCGGGGTTCAGGTACGGCACCGACGAGGTGACGGTGAGGGCCGGCACTTTGCCTGGCTCCAGGTAGCACTCCACCACCAGCTCGTTGGTGTAGGAGGGCAGCGGCACGTCGATGTCGTTTTGCAGCGCTCCGCAGCCGGCCAGGGCCAGAAGAGGCAACAGGGCCGCAAAAGCTTTTGTGAAGGTTGGCATTAGCACGATAAAATCAAAGTTTGAACGCCATGCTGAGCTTGTCGAAGCATCTTGCCCGCGAGAGTAAATGATTACTTACCCGGTAGAGATGCTTCGACAAGCTCAGCATGACGGTTTTGGAGCAGGCATCAACGCTTAGAATTTGAAATTGTAAGTCAGCGACGGAATGACGGGGAACAGCGACACCTGCTTGGCCTTGAAACCGGTAATGACGTCGGTAACGGGGTCCTCCTGGGTTTCGAAGAACACGAAATAGGCGTTGCGGCGGTTGTAGGCGTTGTAAATGCTCAAGGTCAGGTCCTGGTTGCGCCGCGAGCCAATTTTGTACACCACGCCCAGGTCGAGGCGGTGGTAGGGGATGAGGCGGTAGGAGTTGCGGTCGGGGTAAATGGGCACCGGGCGCGGGTCGATGCCGGTGCGGGAGCCCGGAATGTCCTGCACGCCAAAGCGGCCGAGCGGCAGCGTCGTCAGGTTGCCCGAAGTGTAGATAAAGCTGCCCGTGAGGTCAATGCGGGCGTTGAGCTTGTGCAGCAGCACCACCGTCAGGTTGTGGCGGCGGTCGTAGTTCGGGTGGAAATCCCGGCCGAAGTTTACGCCCGTGGTGCCGCGTTGGGGCTGGAAGTTGCGCCAGCTCCAGGCCAGGGTGTAGCCTATCCAGCCGGTGGTTTTGCCGGTTTTCTTCTCCAGGTAGAGCTCGTTGCCGTAGCTCCAGCTTTTGCCGAAGATGAATTCAGCGTCCAACTCCGGGTTCACAAACAGCTGGGCGCCGTCGCGGAAGTCCACCTGGTTCTGGCCCCACTTGTAGTACACCTCGTTGGTGAGCAAGTACTTGCCCTGGCCCAGCAGAAAGCTGACGCCGCCACTCACTTGCTGCGAGCGCTGCGGCTTCACCGACAGGCGCGAGGGATACCAGATGTCCGTGGGCAGCGAGGCGCCCGAGTTCGTCACCAGGTGCACGTACTGGTACATCATGGCGTAGCTGCCCTTCAGCGACGTGTTGTCGGAGAGCGAGTAGCGGGCCGAGCCGCGGGGCTCCAGGCCGAAATACTGGTTGCTGCCGCTGCCAAAGCCGGTCAGGCGCAGGCCGCCTTCCAGCTGCAGCTTGTCGGTGGCTTTGAAATTGTCGGAGGCGTATACCGCCCCGTCCAGCCCGTAGTAATTGATGTCTGAGCCGAAGTTCACGCGGCCATCGCCGGAGTTGGCATCCAAGCGGCCCACGCCAAACTTGTGGTGCGTGAACTGCGCGCCGGCCTTGAGCACGTGGCGGTCGTCGGGTTTGTACTCGAAATCGGTGCGGGCGCTGTAGTCGGTGATGCGCGAGCCCAGCCCGAAGCTGAACTGGTCGAGCCGATTGGTGAGGTCGTACTGGTAGTCCGACGCTGATACAGTGGTATTGACGAACAGCTTGGGCGAAAACACGTGGTTCCAGCGCAATGCGCCCACGGTATTGCCCCAGTTGAAGTTAAAATCGAACCCGCCCGGGCTGTTGAACCCGAACACGTCGCGCCCCAGGTAGCCAGTCAGAAACACCTGGTCCTTCTCGCCCAGCGGGTAGTTAGCTTTGAAATTGAGGTCGTAGAAATGGTAGTCGGGGATGGGGTCGTATTCGGCATTGCCTTCGTTGGCCTTGTTGAGCGCCCGGGTGAAGATGTCGAAATACGTGCGCCGGCCCGACACAATGAACGAGCCCTTGCCCTTGTTGATGGGCCCCTCGTAGGTGAGGCGCGACGAAATCAGGCCCACGCCGCCGGTGGCCACGTAGTGCTGCCGGTCGCCCTCGCGCAGCTTCACGTCCACCACCGACGACAGGCGCCCGCCAAACTCGGCCGGAAATCCCGACTTGTAGAGGTCCACGCTTTGCACGGCATCGGAGTTGAACACCGAAAACAGGCCGAACAGGTGGTTGGGGTTGTAGACCAGCGCGTTGTCGAGCAGCACCAGGTTTTGGTCGGAAGAGCCGCCGCGCACAAACAGGCCACTGGTGCCTTCGCCGCCACTTTGCACGCCGGGCTTGAGCTGCAGGGTTTTCAGAATGTCGACTTCGCCAAACAAAGCGGGCAGCAGCTTGGCCTCCCGAATGCTCACGCGCTCGACGCCCATTTGGGTGGATTTGAGCTTCTCTTCCAGCGTCACGGAGCCTTCCACCACCACTTCGCCCAGCTCGTTGCCGCTTTCCTCCAGCGTGAAGGACAGGCGTTGGTTGCGGTTTAGGTTTACCTCGCGGGTGAGCTGCTGGTAGCCCACAAAAGCCACCACAATGCTGTGGCGCCCGGCGGGCAGGAGCAGCGAAAAGCGCCCGAGGGAGTCGGCCGCCGTGCCGGTGTTCAGCGCGGGCACGGCCACACTGGCACCGGGTAGGGTTTCGCCCCGGGCGCCCCGCACCGTGCCGCTTAGTGTGAATCGGGCCGCATCCTGGGCCCAGGCCCCACTGGGCCAACCCAGCCCGACGAATAAAACCAATAAAAAGTAACGCGCAGAAGTACTAAAAACCATAGGGTAGCAAACGGATGATGCGCAAAGGTACGGTCATGCCCAACGCCTTACCTCTTCGGATAGTTTGCTGCCTGCCCGGGGCTCCGCGCGGGCGGATACCCCAATGACTACGGCTTGCCCACAAAAGGCTGCAAGGCCTGCGCAATTTGGGCGGCGGGCACCACGCCCGCCTGCCGCCACACCGGCTTGCCCTGGTGGAACAGGATGAGCGTGGGGATGCTTTGCACGCGGTATTGCTGGGCCACGGCCTGGTTGCGGTCCACGTCGATTTTGATGACGCGGAGCTTGCCGCCGTGCTGGGCGGCCACTTGCTCCAGAATGGGGGCCATGGTTTTGCAGGGCCCGCACCAGGTAGCATAAAAATCGACCAGGACGGGCATGCCCGGGCTGTTGATGAGTTCGGGAAAGGACTTACGAGGCACGACGAACACGAAAAATAAGTGAGCACAACGGGCGCCCAGCGGCAGCGGGCGTGCTACCTAAACGAAAAAAGCCCGGCACGTGGCCGGGCTCTGCTTGAATTCGACGGTAAAAAGCGGTGGGTGCCGCCTTACTTGTTCACGATGGTGACGTCGTTGCCCACTTCGGGGAAGACGAACCGGCCGCCAACGGCTTTCACGCCCTTCACCTGGCACTCCCAGGTGTAACGCCCAGGCGCGGCCTGGGCCGCTTCGCCGGTTTCGCTCTTGAAATAGTCCGGGTCGGAAGGGTCGGTGGGAAACAGCACGTCAATTCCGGTTTGGCCCTGCTTCAGCTCCTTAACCAAGAGGTAGTCTTTGCCGGTTTTCTCGCTGTGCACCACAAAAGTGGCGGTGTAAGGGCCCAACTGGCCGTATTTATCTAAGATGCCGAGTTTGATTTGGGCCGTGGTGCTCACCATCCAGGTTTGGGCCTGGGCCGAGGGAGCCGCGCCAAATAGCAACAGCGCCACCAGTGCGCCGCCCACCCGAGCCGCCCAAGAAGGCTGCTGTGTGGGAAATAATGTGGGTACAGTTATCATCACAGAAGAAAATGGGTGAAGAGGGGGTGAAGAAATAATGAGAATAAGGAATTAATAAAACAGCGTGAGTCAGCACACTACAGGCCAAGATAGGGTGCTGAAATTGAATGCGCAACTTGCACTAGCCAAGTGGTGTTTATTGAAGCACCAAAGCAACCGTTACGTCCCCTGTTCTGCGGCCCATGGCGAGAAAGCGTGCCCACATATCTACTTGGCCGGAGGCCAGCGCCACCACTGTTGCCACGCCGCACTGCGGCCTTTGCGAGCGGGAGGTGCAAGCCACCTCGCGCCACCACCTGGTGCCCCGCGAGGAGGGCGGCCGCTACGGCCCCACCGTGGACCTGTGCCAACCCTGCCACAGCAGCGTGCACCGCTTTCTGAGCAACCGCGACCTGGCGCGGCGCTACCCGTCCGTCGAATCCCTGCGCCAGGCCGACGAGCTGCAAACCTACCTGCACTGGATTCGGAAGCAGCGGGTGGAGCGCATCAGCAACCGGCGCGGCCGCCGCTAGTCGGCCGCTGGCAAAGAGCTCCAGCGTTCGGGAAAGGCAATTTCGACGCAGCTTTGCCGCATGAACCGCTATTTCGTGCCTTTCGCCGAGCTTCGGCAGCAGCCCACCATCGTCGTCGACAGCGTGGGGCTGGGGGCTGCCCTCACGCTGGCCCACTGGCGCGGCGCCGCCACGCCACCCGCGCTGCGCGACGACACCAGCGCCGGGGCCGCCCTGCGGGCTTTGCACCGCCCCGAAACACCGGGCCTAGCAGCCCAGGCCGTAACCGCCAACCATTTTGACGTCGACGGATTCGTCGGGGTTTGGAGCCTGCTGCACCCGGAGCTGGCCTTGCAGCACGAGGAGTTGCTGCGAATGGTGGCCGTGTTGGGCGATTTCCGGGAAGTCAACTGGGCGCACCCGCTGGCCGACGATGCCATGAAGCTGGTTTGTTGGCTGAATGCGGAGGAAAAGGCGCGCTTCTACGAGCCGTTCGGCGCGCCGGCCCGGCGCCGGCGCGAGGACGAGGCTTCTGCTGAAAAGTTTGCGTGGTTTCTGCCGCGTTTTGCGGCCGTTTTGCAAAACCCCGATGACGCCAGCGCAGCGTGGCAGCCGGAGTACGAACGGATAAAAACGGCCGTGGCAACCCTGGAAAAGCAACTGGCTCCGCGTCGCAGCTATCCCGCAATTAGCTTGGTTGCTATCGAAGCACAGGAGCCGCTGCCGTACTATGCGCTGTTTGGGCCAACGGCCGGGTTCGACATCGTACTGAGTCTGTACAACGGCAACCGCTACGAGCTGGAATACAAGTACACGACGTGGGTCGACCTGGAAAGCCGGGCCACCTTGCCGCGTCTGGCGCTGGCCCCCTTGGTGCAGCGGCTAAACGAACTCGAAACCAGCGGCCGGACCTGGGCCGCCGACGGCATCACCGACACCGGCCCGCTGCTGCGGCTGGCCGGCAAGAAGCTGACCAAAGCCGAGCGCTACGCCGACCCCGATGGCCGGCCTATTTACACCTCCTCCATTTCGCCAGAGACGATGGAACAGGAAGTGGTAGCTTTTTTTCAAGCAGGTTATGCCGGCGTGAAGGCCCGAAAATACTGGACCTGGCCCGAGATGAAAGCCGCCAGCTAACAACTCAGCCCCAGCTAGACTCTGGAGACAGTTGGAATAAAGGCGGTTATGCTGAGCGCAGCCGAAGCATCTTTATCTTTACCGCGCAACTTATCAGAGTTAGTGCTGCGGTAGAGATGCTTCGGCTGCGCTTAGCATGACCGGCTTTACGGTTTCATGCCTACTCTCCTCACAGCCTAATACCCGTTACCGAACCGCGCAGCTGGTCTCATCGCCCATTACGTCCACCACGTGAACGGAGCTGTTGCCGCCCGCGCCGGGCCGCACCCGAATTTGGGTACTGATGCGGTCCTTGAGGCCAGAAACGTGGGAAATGATGCCAATCATCTTGCCCGAGTGCTGCAGCCGCTCCAGCGCGTCGAGGGCAGTGTTCAGCGCATCGGGGTCGAGCGTGCCAAAGCCCTCGTCGATGAACAGCGACTCGATGCGGGCCTTGTGGCCGGCCAACTCGCTCAGGCCCAGCGCCAAGGCTAAGCTCACCAGGAAGCTTTCGCCACCCGAGAGCGAGGCCATGGGGCGCACCGTATCGGCCTGGTCGTGGTCCACGATTTGTAGCTCCAGGTTGCGGTGGGGCGTTTTGAGAATGGTGTAGCGCCCGGTAAGCTGGCGCAGGCGCAAGTTGGCCAGTCGGGCCAGGTGCGTGAGCGTGAGCCCCTGCGCAAACTGGCTAAACTTGTCGCCCCGGGCCGAGCCAATCTGCTCGCTCAAGTCCTGCCACCGCTGTTCTTCCAGCTGGCGCTGCTGCAGTTCGCGCAAGCCGTCGGCCTGGATTTGGCGGGCCGCATCGTCTTGGCTGAGCTGGTTGCTCACGGCGCCCAGCTTTTGCTGCAGCGTGTCGTCGGCCGCCGAAAGCGCGTTGAGCTGGGCCGTTAGTTCGGCAGTCGAGTGGGGAGTGAGGCCGGCCTCGGCGTGGCGATGTTGCTCGGTGGTGAGGTCGGATAGGCGGCGCGCGGCGGCGGCTTGGGCCGTGAGGTGTTCTTGGCGGCGGCGGTGCAGGCGTTCGGCTTCGGTCTCGGGCAGCAACAGCGCCTGGGCCTCGGCCGCAGTGGCCAGGCCCGCCGCCGCAAGGGCCGCGGCTAGTTCGGCCTGGCGGTCGGCGTGGGCTGTGCGGTGCTGCACCAGCTGGGTTTGCAGCGAGGCATGGGCGTTTTGCTTGATGGCCAGTTCCTGCTGCTGGCGGGCCAGCTGGCTTTGCGCCGCTGTCGAGGCATCGGCCAGTTTTTGCGTGGCTTGGCGCAGCTGCTCGGCTTCGGCGCTGGGGTCGGAGCCGGTGTAGTAGGCGCGGCGGGCGGCCTGCTGCTGCTCAAGGGCCAGGTGGTCGGCTTCAAGCACGGCGGCGGCGGCGGCCAGCTGTACTTTATTACGCTCCAGCTCCTCGGCGCGGGCTTTGTGCTCGCTGGTTTTCTCCAGCAGCGTTTTGCCCAGCTGGGTGAGGGTGTTTACCTGGGCTTCGTACTCGTCGGCGCGTTCCCGCAGGGTGGCCAAAATGCCGTCGTAAGGTGGCCGAGCGGGCAAAGTAAGCTGGTGCGGACGCAAAAAATCCTGCACGGTGCTCTGGAATATTTCGGCCTGCTCCTGCCATTCCAGCAGCTCCTCCTCCAGCTTGGCCAGCTCCTGCTCGATGGTAGACTTACGCTCTAGCAAGCGCGGAATCTCGCGCTGAGCGGCCCCGGCCGCTTCGCCGGCTTGCGAGTATTTCTCCCGCAATTCGGTCAGCTTTTCATCGAGCACGGCTAGGCAGCGGCGGTCGGCCACGGCGGCGGCCTGTTGGGCAGTGGCAGCGTTCAGCAGAGCCCGGAGCGAGGCGGGGTCGGTGGGCTGGGCGGGGGCTGGCACCAGAGCCGCCGCCAGCGAAAACACTTGCCGACGAGCCGCTTCGGCCGCCACTGCCGCGTCTTGGCGCAACTGCTGGCGTTGGCGCCGCTCGGTTTGGTGGCGCGTGCAGGCGGAAGAGGCGCGGCGCAGTTCCTCCTCCAAGGCAGTCAGGGCCTGCTGCTGGCGAGTTACGCGCTGTTCCTGCTCGTCAAATTCCGCCGCAAAATCGGCCGCAAAGGCGTGCTCCGAAGCCCCGCACAGTGGGCATGGCTGGCCGGGCTGCAGGTGCTGGCGGTGGGCGTTGAGGTCGGCCAGGGCTTGCTGGGTGCGGAGTTCGCGGCGGTAGCTTTCCAGCAGCTGCTGGCCGTCGGCCCGGCGGGTTTCCAGGTGCGCTACGGCCGTTTCGGCCGCCGCCAGGGCAGGGGCTTCCTGCTCAATCTGGGCATCCAGCTGCTCCACTCGGGCCTGTTGCTCCTGCACCGCTTCGGCTTTGGGCAGAAGCAGTTGCAATTGCTGGAGCTGCGTGGTGAGGTCGTCGGCGCGCTGGGCCAGGGCCGCCGCGGTGGTGCCGTGCAGCAGGGCGTCGCGCTCGGTGCGGCAGGGCTGGCCTTCGTCCTTGATGGCCTGCTGGCGGGCCAGCGCGTCCGTTTCCAGGCCTTGTTGCCGAAGCAGGTCGGCGGCTACTTCGCGTTGGTTTTTGCGCAGCTCGGCCCGGCGCGCCTCGCGGGTAGCAATTTCCCGCTGGGCGCCCTGCAAGTCAATTATTTCCCGGTCCAGGGCCAGCACTTGGTTTTTCAACTCTACCTCGGCGCTGTGGTCGATGAGCCAGCTTTTCAGTAGGGCGTCCTGGCTTTGCAGGGCTTCGATTTCGGCCGCCTGCTTGCCCAGGGCTGCTTCGGCTTCTTGGTTGGTGTGCTGAGTGTTGTCAAATTCCTGGCGCTTCAGCGTAAGCTGCCGCTGCGCCGCCGCAATCTCGGCGTCCTGCTGCTGAGCTTTTCTGAGCACGGGCCGGAGGCGGTTTTCCTCCACCAGGGCCAGGGCGTGCGCCGCCGTGGCGACGCCGTGCGCGGCCTCGGCGGCCGTGGTGGCCTCCGCCAGCACGGGCAGCGACTGCTCCAACTCGCGCAGCTGCGCGGTGTCGTTGTCCATCTCGCGCTGGGCGGCCGCCACCAGGGCCAGCGGCTTCGCCAGGGCCGCCGCGCGGGTGTGGCCGTCGAGCCGGGCAAAATCGGGCTGCAGGGCTTCGTCGTCGGCACGGAGTTTTTCCACCTCGCGGGCCGTGTCGCGCAGTTGCCGGTCGAGCTGGTCCAGAATAGTACGCCAAGTCAGGCACACGTTTAGCTCCTGCTGCTCCTCGTAGTGCTGCTCGGCCTGCTGGTGCAGCACCTCCAATTGCGCTTCCAGCTCGGCGCGCTCTTCTTCCGACAGCAGCCGGGTGGCGTCCAGCTTGGCGCGCAGCAGCCGGGTTTTCAGCTCTTCTTCCTTGGCTTTTTCAAACGCCGCCACCGACAGCCGCGAGTAAATGCCCACATTGGTCATCTTCTCGAGCAGGGCGCTGCGCTCTTTTTCCGGCGCGTGCAGGAAGCGCGCAAACTTGCCCTGGCTCAGCAGCACCGATTGCTCAAACTGCCCGAAGTCGAGGCCCGACACTTCGCCCACCCGCCGCGGCACGGCCTCCTTGCCGCTCACCACGGCAACGTTGGACGGGCTCATTACCAGCGTCATGGCGTCGGCGTTCAGGCTGCCTTTGTCTTCGCCGCGCACTTTACGCTTCACTTCCCAGCGCGAGCGGTAGCGCACCCGGTCCACCTGGCCGGTGTCGGGGTTGGTTTCGTGCACTTCAAACTCCACTTCCGAAAAAGCGTCCTTGGCGTGGCGGCTCACCATCTCGCCCACTTGGCGGTCGTGGCGCGGCACGCGGCCGTAGAGGCCCACCGAAATGGCGTCGAGCAGCGTGCTTTTGCCCGCGCCCGTGGGGCCCGTGATGGCGAAGAGCCCCGTGTCTGCCAAGGGCGTTTCATCGAAGCGAATCAGAAACGGACCGGGCAGCGAATTAAGGTTAGCGAAGCGGACGCTGATAATCTTCATAACATAAAATTACGCCCGCGGACACCAGATGCTTGCTGGTGGCGCGGGCGTAAGAACAATTTCGGGGATAAACCGTGCCGCCTTACTTTGCCGGAGCAGCAAGGGCTTTCTGCTGGCGGCGGGCGTCTTCGGCTAGGTAAAAAGTGGCTTCTTGCTGATAGGGCTGCATGTCCCAGCGTGATTGCGCCCGGCCCAGGCTGACCAGTGCCGTTTGAATGGCTTTGCGCTGCTCGGGCGTGCAGAAGGAGCTGGTCGAGTCGGCGAGCATGGCGGTGTGGAAGCGGTCGAGCTGGGTTTCCACCTCCGTCACTTCCGCGGCGCCTTTCTTGGGCAGCTGGTCGGCCGGGGTGCGCAGCATGGCAAACGAGTGGCCCCGGTAGGTGGAGGTGGTAGCCACCGGCAAGTCGGACTTGGCGTCGTTGTTGCGGCCAGCGGCGCGTGCCAAGCCAATGCCCGCGCTGATGCCGTGCACCAAATTGGCCTGGGCCCAGGCCTGGGTAGTGGTGCCCAAAAGGGTAGCCAACGCAATGATAGGAAGTAGGGATTTTTTCAAGGAATGCAATAAAAGGAGTGATAAATAAGGAGGTAAAGCAACGGAAATAAGATTGGTCAGCTCAGTCGGAAGTACCGCCCCAGGCCAGCGGGTCGCTTTCTGCCAAGAGCTGGCGCAGCTCGCCAAACGTGGCGGTGAGGGCCGCGGCGCGCTCGGGCGGCAGGCCCGCCACGCGCCGGCCGAATACTTCGTCCACGGTCAGCTCGTGCAGCAGCGCCAGCGGCACCGTCGCGTCGGCCAAGTCGGGCACTTCGGTGGCGCGCTGGTGGCGCACGCCTTTGGGGGCCAGTACTTGGGCTTTCTGCAACTGCAACACGGCTTGCACGCGGCGCTGCACTTCGGCGGGCGCTTCGTCGGACCGCACCAGCACATCGGCCCAGGCCACCAGTTGAAACGCGGAATTGTCGTAGGCCAGGATGTCGGCCTCCACCTCTTCCAGCGTGCCGTGGAAGCGCTGCAAGCGGCGCGTAACCGGCACTGGCAGGGACGTAATGGTGGGGGCGCCGGCTCCTCTGAACTCGAGCAAAAGCACTTGCTGCTTATCGTCGGCTTCGGTGAACGAGAGCGGCACCGGCGAGCCCGAGTAGCGAATGTGCGCGCGGCCGCCCACCACTTGCGGGCGGTGCAGGTGGCCCAGGGCCACGTAGTCGAACGCCGCCGGGAAATGCTCGGCGCCAATCAAGCCCAAGCCGCCGATGTGCACGTCGCGCTCGGCGCCTTCGCGGGCTTCGCCGCCGGCGGCGTACAAGTGGCCGGTGGCCAGCACGGGCACGTCCTGCTCGCGCTGGCGCATCACCGCTTCGCACTCAGCCAGGGCCGCATAGTGCCCGGCAATGCTCTGGCGAATGCGAATCTGGCGGTCGTCCAGCGTCTCACCGGCCACGGCCAGGCGAATGTCGCGGTCGCGCAAGAAGGGCACGGCGCATACCACCAGCCCCGGCCGGCCATCGGCCCCGTTGAGGTGCAGCACCTGCTCGGCGGGGTCGGCGGGTACGCCGCCCACCACGTGAATGCGGAGCTGGCGCAACAGTTGCCGCGAGGCGTTGAGCATGGTGGGGGAGTCGTGGTTGCCGCCCACCACCACAATGTCGCGGCAGCCGGTGGCCTGCATCTTCACCAAGAAGGTATAGTACAGCTCCTGCGCCGTGTACGACGGCGTTTGGGTGTCGAAAATGTCGCCGGCTATCACCAGCACCTCAATGCCTTCCGCCTTCACCGTCAGCAGCAGCCATTCCAGGAAAGCCTGCTGTTCGGTGGTGCGTTCTTGGCCCGTGAGGAAGTGCTGGCCAAGGTGCCAGTCGGCGGTGTGAAGGACGCGCATGGGGTTAGGATAATCTCAAAGATACCTAGGCGGCGAGGAAAGAGAAGAATCGAAAAAATAAGAATATAGCTGGGAAAATAGGCGGTTAAACAGGGAAATTGAAAACGGCTATTTCCGCTCGGGCTCCGAATCGGGCAGGTATCGTGCTGGTCCCTATTCCTTTTGAAACATAGAGTCGGCATGTGTCAAGCTCATACCAACCTTTCAAGTATCTCCCGCTTCCTGGTGGCCGGAAAGGCGCGTAGCCCAACAGCGTTATTTGCCCCCCATGCGTGTGGCCTGACAAAATGCAGTCAATAGGTAAGCCCTTGTGGGCCAATGATGCAACGCGGGTGCTGTATTCGGGGCAATGATTCAGCACTACATGGTAGTCGCTCGATTGGAAGTTCTCTATTGCTAGTTCGAAGTTGGAGTTGCCCCCTATGTAATCGTCTATCCCGATGATGGATATTGTTTTGCCGAAAAAGGCGTACTGCTTGGTTTTATTAATTAGTAATGTGCAGTTGTGTTGCTCGTAAATAGTTGTCAACTGAGTTAAGTCAATTTTACCCCAATACTCCCAATTTCCCAGAATAGCCACCTTCTGAATATCTTGGTTAATCAGTTTCAGAAAATCACTAAGCAATAATGTTTTATCCGCTTCGTCTACGGCATCGCCCGTTATTAAAAGAAGGTCAGGGCGCAGCTCGTTAATCTTTTTGGTTAAGCGAATTATTTGGGAGTCTATGGATTGCAGGTGTAGGTCTGAGAGTTGAATAAGCTTTATGTTGCGGGTGCTTGCATTAGAAGCGTGGAAATAAAACTCATTGATTTCGAAGAAATGCTTCTCGGCCCAAAACGCGTCTGCTGCAACCGTCCCGGCTGATATGGCTAAGCCATACTTGATAAAACTTCGCCGGGACTTTAGCACCAATTGAAATGAAGTAGAAGATTTAGTTTAGACTTACAAAGCCTCGTTACACCCGCATTTGATTTGAGTGCACTGATGCACAATGCCTGTGGCCACTAGTGTACCGCCTGCTTCTGAAACTCGGTAATGGCCTCGCCTAAATCCAGCACCTCCACGCCGGGCAGCGCTTGCTGCACGATGCTGGCCCCGGCCGCCGAGCGGTAGCCCCCTGCGCAGTGGATGAGCACGGGCTTGTCGGTCGGGATTTCGTGGGCGCGCTCGCGCAGCTCGGGCAGCGGAATGAGCAGGGCATTTTCAAAGATGGGCACTTTGGCCTCGGCGCGGTTGCGAATGTCGACGATGGTGAAAGCCTCGGGATGCTCGCGCACCTGAGCCACATCGACGACAGGGGAGGTAGCTGGCAGGGCCGTGGGGGCCAGCAGCGCGCCTTTGATGGTGCCCTCGTAGCCGATATTGGCGGTTTTGCGCACCACCGTGTCCAGCGCAATATTTGTGTCAGCCAGCAGGTAGAACTTCTCGTCGGGGCTAACTACCGAGCCCAGCCAGGTTTCGAATTTGCCGCCGTCCTGCAGGTTGATGGCGCCGGGCAGGTGGCCCGCGCGGAACTTGGCCGCCGGGCGCGAGTCGATGATGAGGAAGCCGGGCTCCAGGGTGGCGGTGCTGCTCAAGTGCGGCACGGCCCGGATGCTGTCTTCGAAGCTGGGGGCGCCCAGTTTGTTCAGCTTCACGTCATGGCCGAAGTACTTCGGCACGAAGGGCTGGTCTTCGAGCAACACCCTGATGAATTCACCCTCCGACATGGGCTGCAGGGCATAGTTGGTCTTCAGCTCCTTGGCAATGGTGCTGTCGAGGTCGGGGCTGGTGGTTTTGCCGCAGAGGCTGCCGGGGCCGTGCGCGGGGTACACGCGGGTGGTGCCGGGCAGGGTCATGAGCTTGTTGCGGGTGCTGTGGTAGAGCTGGGCGGCGAGCTCCTCGCGCTTGTGGCCGCCCACGGCTTCTTCCTCGCGGAGGTCGGGCCGGCCCACGTCGCCCACAAACAGGGTGTCGCCGGTAAACACGGCGCGGCTCTGCGCCAATTCGTCCAGCAGCAGGATGCTGATGCTGTCGGGCGAGTGGCCGGGTGTGTTGATGGCGTGCAGCTCCACGCTGCCCAGTTTGATGCGGTCGCCGTCGTCGAAGGCTTTGTGGGGGTATTTGGCCCCGACCAGCCTGCTGCAGTAGATGGTGGCCTCGGTTTCTTCGGCAATTTCCAGGTGCGACGACACAAAATCGGCGTGCGGGTGCGTCTCAATCACGGCAATGACGTCGGCCTCGTGCTCGTCGGCAAAATCGTAATACGGCTGGGGGTCGCGGCCCGGGTCGATGATGACGACTTGGCGGCCGCAGCGTACGGCGTAGCTCGCGTGGGCCAGGCCCTTGTCGTAAAACTGCTGGATTTGCACGGCCGAGGCCGTGCTACTGGGGAGGGGAGGCATGGGGGAAGAATTAGGACCAAAACAGCCGGGTGGCTTGGCCAAATATAAGCAAAGGCCGTCACGCGTCGAATCGTTGAGGTTGAGCGGAGGACGCAAAAAAGCCCCCGCCGGGTGGGCGGGGGCTTTGGGTAGTTGGGGCTTGGCCGAAGAACTACGCTTTGGTTTTGGCCTTCATTTTGCCGCCTTTGGCGTGGCCGCGGTGCTCGGCTTTCAGTTGGCCCATTTTGGCGTATTGTTCAGGCGTCAGGATTTGCTTGAGCTGCGCGTTGTACTTCTCGTGCGACGCTTTCATCTCGTTACGGCCGGCGTTTTTGTCGGTGCCGTACTTGGCTTTGAAGGCGGCCGTTTCCTGCTGGCGGGCCAGCATCAACTGCTCTACTTTGGCTTCCTGGTCGGCGGTGAGGCCGAGTTCCTTGGCCATCTTGGCGGCTTTGTGGTCGGCTTTCTGGGCGGGAGTTTTGCGGTCGCCCTTGCCTTTTTGGGCCTTCATGGTGGTGCTGGCGGCGGGTGCGGTTTGGGCAAAGCTGGTGCCGGCAGTGGCAAAGGACAAGGCAGCGAGCAGCATCAGGGTCTTTTTCATGATTCTAGGATATAGGAAGAAAATAAAGGGAAGTGAAGCAAGGAAGGGTACGGGTGGTTTTGCACGCTTGCCAACGCATTTGCAAGCCCTGTGCCAAGTGTTGGATGGAAGCGCGCGAAGGGGGCAGGCATTGATGAGCGGGCGCTTTCTGCAGACGAACGGCCCGGATTAATTCCGGGCCCGTATGCCCTGGCCGTTGGCGCGGCGCTCGCGCAGCTTGTCGCGCTGGTCGTCTTTCAGTTGGTCGAATTTGGTGAATTGCTCGGGCGTGAGCACGGCCCGGATTTGCTCAGTGTACTTGGCTTGGCTGGCTTTCAGCTCCTGGCCCAGACCCTGACGGCCGCCGGCCTGAGCCTTGTCGCGCAGGGCCTGCATGTCCTGGCGTTGGGCCAGCAAGATGGGCTCCAGCTTGGCCTGCTGGTCGGCGGTGAGGCCGAGTTCTTTGGTCAGGTACTGGGCGCGGCGCGCGGCCTGCTGGTCGGGCGACTTCTGCGCGGTGGCGGCCGGGCCGGCGCTGGCCGGGGCTTGGGCAAAGCCGGTGCTGGCGGTGGTGGCCAGTGCGGCGAGGAGGAAGAGAACGGTTTTCATGTTGCAGCAATAAAGTGAGGGAAAACACGGGCTTGGATGCGGCCAAACCGTGGAGGTTTAACCGGGCCAGGGCAACCGTGCGCTGGGGGCACCGCCTGTCGCACAGGCCCGAAAACCGCATCGGGGCGAATTTGCTGCCTATATTTCGGGCCCGTCGCTGCCGTAGTGCGTATTTTTCACCCTCATTGCGCAAGTTGGGGTTGGTTAACCGTCCCTTTTATTTCACACTTCTTCCTTCTTTACACCTAACACATGGCAAGTATTTTCGCCAAAAAACCCCTGGCCGTGCTCTTGGGCGAGGCCAACTCCTCCGGGCACGGCGCGCTGAAGCGCACGCTGGGCGCCGGCAACCTCGTGGCCCTGGGCGTGGGCGCCATCATCGGCGCGGGCCTGTTTGTGCGCACGGCCGCGGCTGCGGCCCAGGCATCGGGGCCGGGCGTCACGCTGGCCTTCATCCTGGCCGCGTTTGGTTGCGTGTTCGCCGGGCTTTGTTACGCCGAGTTTGCGGCCATGATTCCGATTGCCGGCTCGGCCTACACGTACGCCTACACCACGATGGGCGAGTTTGTGGCTTGGATTATCGGCTGGGCCCTGATTATGGAATATGCCCTGGGCGCGGCCACCGTGAGCATTGCCTGGAGCGAGTATTTGAATAAGCTGCTGGAGGTTTTTGGGACGAGTATACCGTATAATCTCAGCCATTCGCCCTTCGAGCACGCCGTTATCAACGGGGTGGAGCAGCACGGCCTCATCAATCTGCCGGCCCTGCTCATCATCGTGATGCTGAGTTTGTTGCTGGTGAAAGGCACGCAGGAATCGGCCCTGTTCAACGCCGTGATTGTGGTGCTCAAAACCCTGATTGTGGTGGTGTTCATCGCTGTGGGCTGGCAGTTCATTAACCCGGCCAACCACACGCCCTATCTCATTCCGGCCGACGCCGTGGTGAAAAACAGCGCAGGCGAAGTGGTGCGCACCTACGAAGGCTTTTTCAAGCACGGCTGGGGCGGCATCATCGGCGGGGCGGGCATTGTGTTCTTCGCCTTCATCGGCTTCGACGCCGTGAGCACCGCCGCGCAGGAAGCTAAAAACCCCAAGCGCGACATGCCTATTGGCATCCTCGGCTCGCTGGCCATTTGTACGGTGCTCTACATCCTGTTTGGGCACGTGCTGACGGGCGTGGCCAACTGGCAGGAGTTTGCCGACCCGGCCAAAGGCGGCGAGGCCTCGGTGGCTTACGCCATCCGGGCGCACATGCCCGGCTACGAGTGGCTGGCCACGGGCGTGACGGTGGGCATCCTGCTCGGCTTCACGTCGGTGATTGTGGTGATGCTCATGGGCCAGAGCCGGGTGTTCTTCTCCATGGCCAAAGACGGCCTCATGCCCAATGCCTTCTCCGAGTTGCACCCGCGCTTCAACACGCCCTACAAGTCCAACCTGATGCTGATGGTGTTCGTGGGCCTGTTTGCGGCCTTCGTGCCCGGCTCGTTGGCCGGCGACCTCACCTCGTTTGGTACGCTGCTGGCCTTTGTGCTGGTGAGCATCGGCGTGTGGGTGATGCGCAAGTCTGACCCCGCCCAGCCCCGGCCGTTCCGCGCGCCGCTCTCGTCGCCCAGCTTCCCACTCGTGCCCATCATGGGCGCCGTGGTGTGCACACTGCTGATTGTGGGCCTCGACGCCTTCACCCTGCAAGTGGCCATGGGCTGGATGCTGCTCGGCTTCATCGTGTACTTCATCTACGGCCGCAGCAACTCCAAGCTGCAGCAAGGCATCGTGGTGGTGCCCACCGAGATGGAGGAAGCCGCGTTCATCACGCCGGACAAAGACAACCTGTAGACTAAGCGGGCCTGTTGGCCTTGCTGGTTCATAAAAAGGCCCTGCGGTAAACACCGGAGGGCCTTTTTTATGAGGTACATTTAGAGGCAGCAACCCGGCAACTACTACCATGAAGAAGAAGCGTAAACGGGGAGTATTTCGCGGGCTTTGGCTGGTGGTTGCGCTCAGTGCCGGCCTGGCGGGCTGTTGCGGCAGCATCAACTGCGATTGTGATGTGACCTCGGCCGGTGATGTCGTTGTAGCGTTCGACCGGGACAGCCTGCAAAGCGGCTTTCGTACCGCCGAAATCAAAGGTGCTTACATCGTGCGCTACGCCCGCCCCGACTTTTCGGCCCCTTTGGATACGGCCCGCTCGTTGCTGGCCAGCAGCAATGGCTACAGCAGCTACGTGAGTTTGCAACTGCTGAACTGGAGCACCAGACCGATGACACCGCCTGCCGCTACGGGCAAGTTAGTCGACTATAACTACCGCGTTTTGTTGCCCAGCGCCAGCCGGACTTACGACATCAGCAATCTGGAGGTAACCACTGGGGTCGGCGACGGCTGTTGTGCCTGCCCCTTCAACAAGCGGCGGCGCTTCGTGCTCAATGACAACTAGCGGGGTTTTTGACCCTTTGGGCGATTTAGCAGAAGCGGCGGCGCTTCGTGCTCAATGGCAACCCGGTAATCGCCGAAGGCAGCGCGGCAGTAACCACGTTGCGCCGCTAACTAAGAATTTTGAAGCAAGAAAGCAGCGCTGCCACTACAGGCGCCAAGACACGGCTACTTCGCCGCTTTCACTTCGCTCTGTAGCTTGAGCACCTTGTCGCCGTTCTCTTGCACGATGACGAGGGCGGGGTCTTCGGCCGAGCCGTTGCGGTGAATCTCGGAGCCTTTGATGGTGCGGGAAATGGCTTCTTTGTGCACGGACTCAATCTTGCCGGTGGCCGTGCCGGTGCCGTATTTCCAGGTGACTTTGGTGCCTTTGCGCATGGGAATTTGAATGAGTAAGTGGAAGAATAAGCAATCTGAACAACGCGCCGCAGGATTATTACTTCCAATCGGGCTGAACCGTTGCCGGGCGGGATGCGCGGCGCCTACATTTGATAAAAAAACAGGAATAAGTAGCGCAATCCCATTGGATTCACGGCTCAACTCCTTGCTTCATTATGGAGAAACTTTACTTGAGGGTGCCGCTGGTGGCGTTGATGGGACTGGGGGCCGTGGCAGCGCACGCGCAGTCGGGTACGTTTCCGCGCAACGGCGTGAATGACCAGCGCCCGGGCGTTTTTGCGTTCACCCACGCCACGCTTTTCACCGATTATAAAACCCAAATCAACGACGGCACGCTGCTGATTCGGGACGGGAAAGTGGTGGCCGCGGGGCCGGCGTCTGCCGTAAAAATCCCGGCCGGCGCGGTGGTGCAGGACGTGCGCGGCAAGTTCATCTACCCCGGTTTTGTGGACGTGTACACCAGCTACGGCGTGCCCGAAACCAAGGCGGCCGAGCGCCAGTTTCGCCGCGTGCCACCGCAGTTCGAAAGCCAGAAAACCGGCGCTTACAACTGGAACCAGGCCATTCACCCCGAAGTGAACGCGGCCGAGCAGTTCAAAATCAACAACGACCAAGCCACGGCCTACCGGGCCCTCGGCTTCGGGGCGGTGCTCACGCAGCAGGCCGATGGCATCATGCGCGGCACGGCGGCCCTGGTCAGCCTCAACACCAACCGGCGCGAAAGCGAGGTGGTGCTGCTCGAGCAAGCGGCCACGGGCCTCTCCTTCGACAAAGGCACCAGCACGCAGGATTATCCCGGCTCGCTGATGGGCAGCATTGCGCTGCTGCGCCAAACCTACCTCGACGCGCAGTGGAGCCAGCGCAACCCGCGCCGCGAGCGCAACCTCTCGCTGCAGGCCCTAACCCAGCAAAAGGCCCTGCCCGCCATCTTCCAGGTCAGCGACAAGCTCTCAGCGCTGCGGGCTGACAAGCTAGGCGACGAGGCTGGGCAGCAGTACATCATCAAGGGGCGCGGCGACGAATACCAGCGCCTCGACGACCTGAAAAAGACGGGCGCTACGTTTGTGCTGCCCCTCAACTACCCCGATGCCTATGATGTGGAGGACGTGTACGACGCCCTGCGCATCCCCATCGAAGACCTGAAGCATTGGGAACTGGCCCCGGCCAACCCCGCCAAGCTGAGCCAAGCCGGCGTGCCGTTTGCCCTCACGGCGGCCGACTTGAAGGACAAAAAGAAGTTTGTGCCCAACCTGCGCAAGGCCATGCAATACGGCCTGAGCGAAACCGCCGCCCTGCGCGCCCTCACCGAAACGCCCGCCCGCATGCTGCGCGCCCAAGACCGGGTAGGGGCGTTACGGCCGGGCATGGAGGCCAATTTCATCGTGTGCTCGGCCCGCTTTCTGGCCGAAGACAACGTGCTACTCGACAACTGGGTGCAGGGCGAGCGGTACCAACTCAGCACCGTTCCGGCCGACTACCGTGGCGTGTACAGCTTCAAACTGGGCCAGCAGCCGGAGGGCAGCCTGCTCATTCAGGGCAAGCCCGAGGCCCCGGAGCTGAAAATTGTGCCCACGCCCGGCGACACCATCCGCGGCAACGTGACGGTGTCGAGCGACCTGGCCACACTCATTTTCAACCCCAAAGACAAGCAGAAGTCGCGCGGCAAAAACGCGGCCAGCGCTGGCCAGCCCGCTACCGGCCCCGATGGCTCGGTTCGCTTGAGCGGCTACTATACCCAAGAAGGCCGCGTGTTTCAAGGCGATGGACTGCTGGCCGATGGCACGCCGGTGAAATGGCGCGCGGCGCGTCAGGAGCAGGCCACACAGGCCGCCAAGCGCGACTCAGCCAAAGCCACGCCACCGCCGGTGCTGGGCGCCGTGACGTTCCCGTTTGCAGCCTATGGCCGAGCAGCTATGCCGGACCAACTGCCCACCCTTATCAAAAATACCACCGTGTGGACCAGCGAAGCCGCCGGCAAGCTCGAGAACACCGACGTGCTGCTGGTAAACGGAAAAATTTCGAAAATTGGCAAGAACTTGGCCCAGCCAAAGGGCGGCCGCACCATCGACGGGACGGGCAAGCACCTGTCGCCGGGCATCATTGACGAGCATTCGCACATTGCCGTGGCGGGGGGCGTGAACGAAGGCACCCAGGCCGTGACCAGCGAGGTGCGCGTGGGCGACGTGGTGGACAACGAAGACGTGGGCATTTACCGGGACCTGGCCGGTGGGGTGGTGGCCGCGCAGCTGCTGCACGGCTCGGCCAACCCCATCGGGGGGCAGTCGGCGCTGATAAAAATGCGCTGGGGCGCCACGCCCGAGGCCATGCAAATTGCGGGCGCGCCGGGCTTTATCAAGTTTGCGCTAGGCGAAAACGTGAAGCAGAGCAACTGGGGCGAGTTGAACGTGCTGCGTTTTCCGCAGACGCGCATGGGCACCGAGCAAGTGTTTGTGGATGCTTTCACCCGCGCCAAGGAATATGAAAAGCAGATGGCAGGCTACAACAAGCTCGGCAAAGGCAAACGGAGCAAAACTGAAGGCCCGCGCCGCGACCTGGAGCTGGATGCCTTGGTCGAAATCCTGAACCGCCAGCGCTACATCACCTGCCACAGCTACGTGCAAAGCGAAATCAACATGCTGCTGAACGTGGCCGACCGGCTGGGCTTCAAGGTGAACACCTTCACCCACATTCTGGAAGGCTACAAGGTGTCGGACAAGATGAAAGCCCACGGCGCCAACGCCAGCACGTTCTCGGACTGGTGGGCCTACAAGAATGAGGTGCGCGACGCGATACCTTATAATGCCGCCATCATGACGCGGGCCGGCTTGAACGTAGCCATCAACTCCGACGATGCCGAAATGAGCCGCCGCCTCAACCAAGAAGCAGCCAAAACCGTGAAGTACGGCGGCCTGACCGAGGAAGAAGCCATGCGCCTAATCACCATCAACCCGGCCAAGATGCTGCACCTCGACGCGCGCATGGGTTCCATTAAAGAAGGTAAGGACGCCGACGTGGTGCTCTGGAACGACAACCCGCTCAGCATCTATGCCAAGCCGGAGTACACCTTCGTGGACGGCCGCGAGATGTTCAGCCTCGCCGCCGACGCCAAGTTGCGGGCCGACATCCAGAAGGAGCGGCAGCGGCTGGTGCAAGCCATGCTGCTGGCCAAAAAAGGCGGCGCGCCCACGCAGTCGGCCCCCAGCAAGCCACAAGGCTTGTGGCACTGCGACACCCTTGGCCAAGAAAAAGAACTAGCCGAGTAGCGCGGACTTTTAGTCCGCGAGCCACCCACCCACGCGCGGACTGAAAGGTCGCGCTGCACCGTAGCAATACACCGACCAGCACCATGAGCTTTAAATTCCTTTTATTAGTTGGCCTGTTGCCCTGCGCCGCCCTGGCCCAGGTGCCCACGCCGGCCCCGGCCCAAGCTAAACCGGTGCTCATTACCGGCGCCACGCTGCACGTGGGCAACGGCACGGTAGTGCCCAATGCCACCGTTGCTTTCGACAAAGGCCGGCTGACCTACGCCGGCCCCGCGTCCGGTTTCACGCAGGACCGCGCCGGTTTTGAGGCCATCGATGCCGCGGGGCAGCACCTGTACCCCGGCCTGATAGTGCCCAACACTACCCTGGGCCTCACCGAAGTAGAGTCCATTCGGGCCACGGTGGACGAGCAGGAGGTGGGCCCGCTGAACCCCAACGTGCGCGCCCTCATTGCCTACAATACCGACTCCGACATCTTGCCCACCGTGCGCACCAACGGCGTGCTGCTGGCCCAACCCACGCCGCGCGGCGGCTTGCTGTCGGGCCAAAGCAGCGTGGTGCAGCTCGACGCCTGGAACTGGCAGGACGCCGTGGTGCGCGCCGACGAAGGCCAGCACCTCACCTGGCCCCCAATGGTGTTTCGGGTGAACCCCAACGAAGACGCCGCGGCCCTCGACCGTCGCCAAAAAGCCCGCGAAGCCCAACTGCGCGACCTGGAGCAGCTATTCGGCGAAGCCAGCGCCTACCGCAAGCTGCCCGCAGGCCGCAGCGAAAACCTGCGCCTGACTTCCCTGGCCGGCATTTTCGACGGCAGCAAAACGTTGTACCTGCACGCCGACTACGGCAAGGAAATCATCGAAGCCGTGCGCTTTGCCCGCCGCATGGGTGTGCAAAAGCTGGCCGTGGTGGGTGCCCGAGACGCCTGGATGGCGCTGGATTTCCTGAAGCAAAACGACGTGAGCGTGGTGGTGTCCCGCATTCACGCCCTGCCCCGGCGCGACGCCGACGACTACGACCAGCCCTACAAGCTGCCCGCGCAGCTGCAGGCCGCCGGCGTCCGCTTCTGCTTGGATTACCAAGGTGACCAGGAAACGGCGGGCTCGCGCAACCTCGCCTTTGTAGCCGGTACGGCGGTGGCCTTTGGCCTCACCAAGGAGCAAGCCCTGACCGCCGTGACGCTTACCACAGCCCAAATTATGGGCATCGACAAAGACTATGGCACCCTGGAAGCCGGCAAGAGCGCCACGCTGGTGCTCAGCAAAGGCGACTTGCTCGACATGCGCACCAACGCCGTGTCGCGGGCCTTCATTGATGGCCGCAGCATTTCGCTGGAAAGCAAGCAGACCTATCTGGAGAAAAAATTCCGCGGCAAATATGGCCTGTAGGCAGGTCGTAGGGGCGAAGGCCGAGGCCGGGCAACCATTGGGCTGAGTGTCAGGGCCGCCGGCCCAATAAGCCCGGTGGCTTGGCTTTGCGCCGGGCCGGGCAGTAAACCCACTTTGTGTTTCCCGCCGTTCTTTTGCGTCGTTCACCCATGCGCGCCGCTTGGCGGCGCGCCCCCGCTAATGTTTCGATTACTGCTGCTAGTACTGCTTCCGCTGTTTTCCTTGGCACAATCACCGTTCGTGCCGGATGAGCGCGCCTATTATGGATTGATAGACCGCGGCAGTGGGCGCTGCCTCGACGTGGCCGGTGCCAGCACGGCCAGCGGCGCGCCGGCCGTGCAGTGGGAGTTCACCCACGCCAATAGCCAGCAGTGGCGCTTTGTGCCGCTGCGCGCCGGCAGCGAGTACTACCGCATCGAGGCGCGCCACAGCGGGCAGTGCCTCACCGTGAGCAAAGCCGGTGAGAACATGGCCTTGGTGCAGCGCCCCTTCCAGGGCGGTGCCGAGCAGCAGTGGAAGCTCGTGCCGGCCGGCCCGCTCGGCAGCTACCAGCTCGAAAACAAAAGCGAAGCCCGTTGCGCCGCCCTGGCCAGCGCCGACAAATTCAACGGTACGCCCGTGCTGGCCCAGAAAAACAACGGCCGCGCCAGCCAGCAGTGGCGCCTGTTCCCGTTGCGGCTGAACGTGCTGGAAGGCCCGTCGCCCTTCGGCCCGCCGCAGGTGCTGGGCGGCTCTGTCAATACTGCCGGCAATGAATTGCATCCCCTCATCAGCCCCGACGGCAACTCCCTGTACTTCGCACGCACCAAATTTGCGGGCAACACCGAGGGCAACACCGAGTCGGGCGACGCGTGGATAAGCCGGAGCGCCGACAAAGGCCAGACCTGGGGTCCCCCCACGCGCCTCGATGCCATCAACACGGGCCAGAACAACGAAGTGATAGCAGCCGTGGGCCAAGACGGCGGTACCTTATATATACGCGGCACCTACGATGCACAAGGCTTCCGCGACGAGAGCATCAGCCGAGTCACGCAGGCGGCCGGTACCAGCGGCTCGGTCAAAGGAGTGAAGCCCGAGCCGGTGCGCGTGAGCAACTTCTATACCGCCGTGCCGGGCGCCGGTTATTTCCTAAGCAACGACGGCAAAATCCTGCTGCTCTCCCTGGAACGCGGCGACGCCGAGGGTGGCAACGACATTTACCTGAGCCGCCCCGACGGCAGCGGCGGCTTCACCGAGCCCAAAAGCCTGGGCCCGGTGCTGAACTCGCCCGGCTTCGACTTTTCTCCCTGGCTCGCTGCAGATGGCAAAACGCTGTATTTTGCTTCCTACGGCCACATGGGCTATGGTTCGGCCGACATCTTCGTGAGCCAGCGCCTCGACGAGAGTTGGACCCGGTGGAGCGTGCCGCGCAACCTGGGCCCGGCCCTGAATGGGCCCGGCTTTAACGCATTTCTTTCGTTGGCGCCGGACGGCAAAACGGCCTATTTCTCGTCTTCGTCCACGCCCAACGGCACCAAAGACCTGTACCGCACGGGTCGCGCTGTGCCCGCCGACTCGCTCCCCGCGCCGGCAGTAGCCGCCTTCGACCCTTCGGTGCGGGCTTTTGTGAGCGGGCGCGTGCTCGACGCCCGCACCAAGCAGCCCGTGCCCGGTGCCATCGTAAAAGCCAACCTGCTGGCTAACGCCGCGGGCGTGCAGTTCAACGCCACCAGCAAGGCCGACAATACCGGCGGCTACCAACTGTCGCTGCTGCCCGGCAAATACTACCTCACGGCAAACGGCGGCGGCTTTCTCACGATAGGGGATACCCTGGTGGCGGCCGGCTCGCCCCGCCGCGACCTGCTGCTGCTGCCCGCCGCGGTTGGCGCCAAGCTCGACCTGCCCACCATCATCTTCGCGCAGGGCAAAGCTGGCCTGCTGGGGTCGTCCTACACCGAGCTCAACCGCCTGGCCATTGCCCTACAAGCCAGCCCGAGCACGGAAATCCGCCTCGAAGGCCACACCGACAACGTGGGCCCCGCCGACAAAAACCAACAACTCTCCGAAGACCGGGTAGCCGAAGTGAAGCGTTACCTCGTGGGGCGCGGCGTCAACGAAAACCGCATCACCACGGTGGGCTTTGGCGGTTCCAAACCCAAGTTCTCCAACGAGCGCGAGGAAACGCGCCGCCTGAACCGCCGGGTTGAGCTAGTAATTGTGAAGTAGGTCCCGGCAGTCGCCAACCGGCGGCTTCGTACGCCCCGATAGTTTTACCAGGATTTCCAGGAGGGTTGGTAGCGGCAACTTGCGTGCGAGTATGGGCTCCGTTCCTTTTGACCGAGCCCGCGAGGCAGTGTTTACTGCGTCTCTAAGCGGGGGCTGTTGGCGCGCGCACAGCTTCTATGGTCCGCCAAGCTGTGCACCATTGAACGCTAGCCGAAAGTCACACGCTCAAAGTGGCACGGGACCTATGAGTAACGGCTAATAACAGCGCCGCTAAGAGTGGCCGTGAAGACAAAAATTAATATCATTTAATATTAAGTTATAGAATTATGTATATTCTAATGGGTTAAATCCACATTTTTGATAGACTACGCCGGTCTGACGGTTTACCGGCCCGCCAAGCGGTGCTATTCTACTGTGATTATGTGGCAAAATGTCATCTCAATAAAAGGAAATAACGTGAATAGGCGAGTTGTGTTCCAAAAACTGGACTATGGGCCTGTCAGGGGAGATTTTGGCAATGCGAGGCAGTTATGTTGGGAAGAAGATGAGCGGGAGATGAATTGGAAAAGTACAATAAAAAAAACGGGTAATGGGAACGTTGTTCCGGTAATACACATATTATGGTAATGGAATAAACTATTTCTAAAACGATTGCAGAAGTATGATTATTTTTATGATGTGTAAAATTTTGTCATTAGCGAAAATTAATTTTTCTCAAAACGCAACCTTTTAAACGCGTTTTAAACCGTTTTGAGCGCGTTTTTAGAGGTTATTCTGCCAGGTGGCCCACAATGCCCCGTTAATTAATTTTTGGGGTGATTGTGAAATATCAAAGGTCGTCGCTAAGTTTGTGAAAGAAGGCTGGACGATAAAACACAAAAAACTCGTCAGTTGACACGTCTTCAAGAATACAATTTTTTTCAATATTATGATAAACCTATTCACACATGCCGGGCGTTTTGCCGCTGCGGGAATGCTACTGGCCTCTGGACCGGTATGGGGACAGTTTAATCCTAATGCGTATTACCGCATAGTTTCCCAATCAAGCGGTAAATGTCTTGACATCAATGGTGCTTCGACCCAAGCCGGAGAGGTGGCGTTGCAATGGGATTATTTTGGTCAGACGAACCAGCAGTGGCGAATTGTAGACGCGGGCAACGGGTACGTTACCCTCGCCGCACGCCACAGCGGCCAGTTGCTGGACGTGGGCGGTGCCTCCACCCAAAACAACGCGCAGGTACTGCAGTGGCCCAGCCACGGCGGCGATAACCAGCGTTGGCTCATCAAAGCGTTGCCCGGCGGCGGCTACACCATCGCGGCCAAGCACAGCGGGTTGCTGCTGCAGGTAGCCAATGGCTCAACGGCCAACGGTGCCCTAGTACAGCAGGGCTTTCCTCAGGCCTGCGCCAGCACGGCTCAAGCCTCCAGTGCCCAGGCTTCCAGTGCAGCCCGCATGGCTGCCAGCCAAGGCACCGCAGCGCCCGAAGTTGCGCGGTTGACCACCTACCCCAACCCGGCCAGTGATTACGTCACCGTGCTGCTGCCCAACGGCACTCGCCCCACCGAAGCGGTGGTACTGTACGACGGCTTGGGCCGCGTAGTGCCCCATCAGCCCCTCGATGCAGCCGGCCGCTTGGACGTAAAAAAGCTGCCCGCTGGCACCTACACCGTGGCCGTGGGCCAGGGCGCCAAGCAACTCCGCCAGCGTATGCTGGTTTCTCGCGAGGGCACGGCCACCGGCGCCCCCACCACGTCTGCCCTGGGCAGCGCGGTCACTCCCAAGACCGTTTCAGCGTCGGCAACCGTTGCTGACGCTTGCTCGCAAGGCTGGCGAATTGAGGAAGTAGGAGCGGCCCCGGCCCCCGCGCCGGCGCCAGTACCCGCTCCGACTCCAGCGCCAACTCCTGCTCCTGCTCCCGCGCCAACTCCTGCTCCTGCTCCTGCGCCCACGCCGGCTCCCGCCCCGGCCCCAACTCCGGCCCCTACGTTGGACCTGGCGGCTTACCGCCAGTTGGCCCAGAACTATTCGCTGGCTCCCGGCATGACCTACCGCTACGGCAATCCGAGCACGGCGGGCAACGGCGGTATACCGACCCAATACATGCCGCCGAGCCGCCGTTTCGACAACCATGGCAACGGCAATGGCTGGGATTATCAGCTTGGCACGCAAGACCGCACGAAAAACGACTATGCCACCAACCAGGCGCAGGTGCTGTACGTGGCCGACAACGTTGGCGGGGTAGGTGTTGACGTAATTCAGCAGGTATTGATGGGCGAGGGAACCTACAGCGAAAGCCCGCAACTGCCCTGGGTGTACTACGGTGGCGGCAGCCCCGACGTGGACGCGCCCCGGCACGCCTTGGCAAACGGTGGCCCCCTGAAGCAGCCCACGGCCATTGGCCGCGGCTACGGTTATTTCCAGTGGGCTTCCAATGACTTGGTGGCGTTCCAAAACGGCCTGATTGCGGCTTTCGGCACCAACACCAGCATGGGCGACGTGTCGCTGAAATTGCCCTCCAACAAAGTGCCAACCGCTGTGGCCGTTACGAGCAACAACGAATTTGCGTTGGTGACGGTGTGGGACACCGACGCGCTCAAAGGCCAGGTGGCCGTGATTGCGCTCGGTACCGGCAACCGCTTCTGGGGCGACTGGTCGGCGGTGTATCCCGGCTTGCGCAACTATGGCCTGTTCACCTTCATGAAGTTGCTGGGCTACGTAGACCTGCCCGGCGTAACCCAGCCCACCGAGATTTCGGCTTCTACCGACTTCTCCGCCTCCATGGATGCCTTCCAGGGCTGGATGATGTCGCCGGACGGCCGCAACGGTCGTTACACCAAAGAACAGTTGGTGCTGACCAACGAAACCAACCGCCAAAGCTTCGTTAACGGCTCCAACAAAGACCGGTATTCCAAGTCAGGCTTTGCTGTCATCATCAGCAAAGCCGAAAAGAAGGCGGTGTTCCTGGACCTGAAACCCTTGTTCGACCAGGTGCGCACTATGTATTTCACTACGCGCAGCAACTTCGACCAAACCCAGAACCTGGGCCAGCAGCCCGGCCAGTGGCCCTTCGCCTTCTCTGTGACGCCGAACGCGGCGCCGGTAGTAGCCAAAACCGTTACCTTGAACGACGCCCCTACGGCCGTGCGCACCAGCTTGGAGCAAGGAGTCAACCAAGCCTATGTGGCCACCGAAGACGGCACGCTGCGCTTGTTTAGCGTGGGCGGTTACGGCACCGCTGCCGGCGGTACGCCTTCGGCCATTGCCGAGGTAGGCAGCGTGAACGTGGGCAACAACCCTACCAGCATTGCCTACGTGAAAGACAAAAGCTGGGGCAATCCCAGCACCATCGGCAACCAGTTGATGGTGGCTGTGCGGGGCGAGCGCGCCGTGAAGTGGGTGCAGCTGCGAGGAAACTCGGCCAGCGTGTTCAAAACCCTGCGCGATTCTCGCATGGTCGACCCAGTGTGGATTGAGGACAACGACGCCCACGGCACCGAGGCTTCCATCGTGACCGTGTCGGACTACGCGGGCAAGCAAGTTATAAACTACCGCTACGGGCCCATCATTTTCCACACCAACGGAGGCGCTCGCTACGATATGGGTGCCGATGGCCGGGCCGAGTTCGAGTGCGGCGGGGTGTACAAAGTGTCCGGCAAACCGTTCCAGCTCTCCGGCAACAACGTGCCGTAACGCTCCCGGGATGATTCCCAACCGAAAGGGCCGTGGTGGCTTCGCAATGCGCGAGGCGGCCACGGCCCTTTCCGTTGCAGGACCCGATGGGGAGCCTCCGACCTCTACTCTAATAACTATGACTTGAATGGTGTAGTGTAGCGTGAAAGTCCGCCGCTCCGCTTCAGGCGAAGAATGCTCGTAAAGGCTCACGGACGACCGCCGACCGGTGTAATCATTCGTATCGACCTTTGCGGCCGGGCTGCAGCCGCCACCAGTTGCCTTCGCGCGCCTTACTTCATATGATTGCTACCATCCGCTCGGAAACCGCGTTGCCGGCCCTGCCCTCGGCGTCGGGAATTGAAATAATCGGGCCGGTGGCCTACGTCATCAGCGACGACGCGCCGTTTGTGTACCTGCTCGACGCCACCACGCTGGCGGCCCTGGCGCAGGTGCGGCTGTTCGAAACCGCCGAGTTCGGAACCGGCCGCATTCCCAAAACCTCCAAGCCCGACATCGAAGCCCTCACGGCCCTTACCTGGCCAACCGGCCAGGCGGGGGTGCTGGCGCTGGGGTCGGGGAGCACGCCGGCTCGGGAGCGGGGGTGGTTTTTGCCCATCTCGGGTGGGGCGCCGCAGGAGGTAGCGCTGGGGCCGCTGTACGCGCTGCTGCGCCCTTTGCTGCCGCAGGGGGCCGGATTCAACGTCGAGGCGGCGGCCACCACCGCCACGGAGCTGCTGCTCTTTCAGCGCACGGTGGGGGTTGCGAACGGGGCCGTGCTGTTCCGGCTGCCCCTGGTGGCGACGCTGCAGTTCCTGACCGGTCGCGGCGCGGCGCCAACGTCGCCCAAGGCCCAGCCGTTTTCACTTCCCCAGCTGGAAGGGCGGCCGGCGGGCTTTTCGGGGGCTGCGTTCGTCGAAGGGCAATTGTTTGTCACGGCTTCGGTGGAGGACACGGCCGATGCCGTGCTCGACGGCGCGGTGCTGGGCTCCTACGTCGGGCTGGTGAACCTGGCCGCCCAAACCGCCACGTTTGCCCGGCTGGCCTGGGCCGATGGCCGGGCGTACCACGGCAAAGTGGAGGGCCTGGCCGTGCGCCGCACCCTGAGCGCGGGGCACTGGGAGCTGCTGCTCGTCACCGACGACGACGCGGGGGGCAGTACGGCCGTGGTTGCCGAAGTAACCCAATAAAAAGTGGTACTAACAACGTAAGACAGCGCTGGGCGCCAATGCCGCTTGCCCTCAAGCGGTGCTCGCGAGCCACGGGCCAGGTTGGCCGGTTGCGCAGTCCGAAACAGCGCGGCCTTTGGCACCAACGTGCGGGAGTGGCGCGTAATTTTGTGTGCGGCAGTCGTTCTGCATTTCTCGTTTCTCCATGAATTCGCTGCCCCGTCCCCAGGAAACGCTCTATTTTCAGAGCGCCGCTGGCAAGCTCTACCACCATCCGGCCGGCTACGTGCGCCTGGCCTGGAGCGCCGAGCGACTCCCGCTCGAAACCATTCAGGCGTTTTACGAGCAGGTGCTGGCCCTGCTGCTCAATTCGGGCTCTCGTAAAATATTGTCGGAGCACGGCCAACGCGCCCCCCTGTCGGGGCCGGCGCAGCAATGGCTCACCGAAAACTGGATTCCGCGGGCCATGGCGAAAGCCCGGACCCATCACTGCGCCATTGTGGAAGGGGCCAATCCCTTGCATCGCCTTTCCACTCAATCCATCGTTTCGGTGGCGCCCGCCGCGTTCGTCTTCAAGCGGTTTGCTGACCTTGAGGAAGCGGCGGCCTGGCTGTTGCAAGTCGCCGTCAGATAAGGCCGTGGCCCGGTAAGTAAGCAGCAAACGGCCCCGGCTTAGCCGCCCGCGTGAGCGGCGTTGTATAATTAGGCAAAGGATTTTTTGTGTTGACCGGGTCTGGCAACGAATCAAACCCGGTTCATTCCCCGTTATGGGGCGGTAACACATAATTGGCGGCTGTTCCGCGGCCGCACCTTTTGCTTTGTCCATTACGAATACGCTGCGCGAGCAGATTGCCCAACGGCTCTACCAGGATTTGGGAGCTTTGTCGGAGGCCGCAGCCAAGCAACTAAGCTCAACCTTGGGCGTGCCAGTCGATGACGGCCCGCCATTCGACCCAATCGACCACCTTCAACAGCACCTGCTGGCCCTGTCCAATGCCGTGCTCATGAACAGCCCGGCCCTGTTCGAGGCCTACGCCCTGCAGCAGAGCCAGCAGATTGGCTCCGAGAGCGCCCTCGAGCAGCTGGGGGCCTTGCGCCAGGCGCTGCTGCTGCGAATGAGCGTGGGGGAGTACGTCGTGACGGGCAGCATCATCAGCTCCGGCATCAACGCCCTAGCAGCCCCGGTGCCGGCCTCCGCCATTCCGGCGGCAGAGGCCGCGTCGCCCGAAGCCGAGCGGTTTGCGGCCCTGTTCACCGAATACCTGGAGTTGCTGTTGGCTTCCGACCGCACCGCGGCCCAGCGCCTACTGCTGGCCGAAGCCGAAGCCGGCACCGACGTGCGCGACCTCTACCTGCACGTGCTGCAGCCCGCCCAGCGCGAAGTGGGCAACCGCTGGCACAACGGCGAAATCAGCGTGGCCGAAGAGCATTATTGCACCGCGGCCACGGCGGGCGTCATGGCCCAACTGCAGCCGTATTTCCAGCGCACGCCGCGCAACGGGCGGCGCTTGCTGGCCGCCTGCGTGGCCGGCGACCTCCACACCATCGGCCTGCAAATGGTGGCCGACTTTCTGGAGTACGAGGGCTGGGACGTGAGCTACCTCGGCGCCAGCACGCCCCTCGACAGCATCCGCCGCATGATAGCCGACCACGGCGTCGAATTGCTGCTGACGGCGGCTTCCATGCCCCACCACGTCCCGCTGCTGCGCGAACTGGTGGCCGCCCTTCGCCGCGACCCGGCCACCAAGCACGTGCGGGTGGTGGTGGGCGGGCGGCCTTTCGTCTACGACGCCGACTTGTGGGAGCGCACCGGCGCCGACGCCTGGGCCGCCAGCGCCGACGAAGCCGTGGTGGTGGTGCGGGACCTATTCAGCGACCCAAAGTAGCTGCGATTGCTGTGGCTGCTGTGGCTTGAGTATCGGCTGGGCTACTTGGTAAAGTCGTCCACCACCTGTAAGAACATGGGCGACGGCACTTCCGTGGTTTGCTGGGCCGCCGTAAGCAAGCCCGTTTGCTGGTCTACCCGAAACACCACCACGTTGTTGGAATTCTGATTGGCCACCAAGAGCAGTTTGCCCGAAGGCGTAAGGGCAAAATTGCGGGGCGTGTTTCCCTGCGTGCTCATGTGCTGCAGGGGCGCCAGCGTGCCATTGGACGTGTCAATGGCGTACACCGCAATGCTGTTGTGTCCCCGGTTGGAGGCGTAGAGAAACAAGCCGTCGGGCGACACGTGGATGTCGGCGCACGAGTTGGCGCCCTCGAACCCGGTGGGCAGGGCCGACACCGTTTGCAGCTCCTTAAACCGACCGGCCGCGGCGTCATACGCCAGCGCCGTCACGGTCGAGTTGAGCTCATTAATCAGATAAGCCACCCGGCCGTTGGGGTGAAAAGTGAGGTGGCGGGGCCCAGCGCCCGGCTTCGTCACAAAGGCTGGCTCGGCCATGGCCTTGAGTTGGCCTTGGCCGGCGGCCAGCTGGTAGCCGTACACCTTGTCCGTACCGAGGTCCACGGCAAAGGCATATTTGTTGGCCGGGTCGGGGAGGAGGCAGTGGGCGTGCGGGCCGTTTTGGTTTTTGTGCGGGCCCGTGCCCTGGTGTTGGTTGGTGGCGCTGGGCGGCGCCAGCTTGCCATCGGCCGCCACGGGCAGCAGGGCCACGTTGCCGCCCATGTAATTGGCAACCATTGCCGCTTTCCCAGCCCGGTCGAGGCTGATGTAGCAAGGCGAAGCGCCCGTCGAAGGTTGCTGGTTCAGGAGTTTCAAATCGCCGGTGCGTGGGTCCACCGCAAACGCGCTAACGCCCCCGCTGGCAGCGCCCTGAAAAGTCTGGGTCTCGTTTACCGCGTACAGGAAGCGCCGGCTCGCCGGCATGGCCAAATACGTCGGGTTCGGCCCCCCGCGTTGGGCGCTGACGCGCGTCAGGGCGCCGGTAGCGGCCGAAAGCCGGTACAGAAAGATGGTGCTTTCCTGGGCGTCGCCGCCCACGTTGGTGCCGACATACACCAAAGAATCTCGCTCTTTTTGACTACTCACGGGACGGGTGCAACTGGTCAACAAGGTGATTAAAACCAAACCTATTCCGCAGGCAGGCAGCAATAGGCGGCAGGGGGCAGCGTGGGCCATCAATCTTTTCAGTAAAGGATGAGCCCCAAAGGTGCAAAATTCCAGGGATTGATAGGGCCAAACAAGCAAAAAGCCTCTGAATCCGATTCCGTAGCCGAAATCAAGTTCAGAGGCAATTGGGTGCGGCTTTAAACCAATGTTGTAGAAATACCGATTACATAAGGCCCATTGAAGACGGACTGGCTTGAATAAAACCGCCTGTTCGTTTGGTTGCGGCCACCAACAACTTAGCAGCTGTTTGCATTAGCAACAACTACGCTTTTTGCGGTAGAGACGCAACATGTTGCGTCTCGTCGTTGAACGATGACGTTCTAACTACATGCTACCGGCGCAGACGACGAGACGCAAGATGTTGCGTCTCTACCTCGTGCGAGCTAACTCAAACTGCTTCTTAGCCATTGAAGTAACTTCCTTGGTTGAGGTCGGCTAGCAGGGTGGGCTGAGCAGGGTGCCAGCCAAGCTGCTGCTGCGTGAGCACACTGGAAGCCGGGCTGTTGAGGCCGAGGAAATAGGCCAGCCAACCGAAATGCCCGGCAGCTTGCTCGGGCGCTACCGACACGACCGGCAGGTTCAGGTGCCGGCCAATGACCTCGGCAATATCGCGAACCGGCACGCCTTCCTCGGCGCTGCCGTGATACCGGGAGCCCGCCACCCCGCGTTCCAACACCAAGCGAAAGAGGCGCGCGGCGTCGAGGCGATGCACCGCGGGCCCAAAGCCGGGCTGGCCCGCACCAAGGCGAAGGGCACCGTCCTCGGCCGCAAAGCCGTCGACCCCAAAATCATCGAGCAGATTGAGCTGCTCAGCCAAGCCGGCCAGAGTGAGCGGAAGATTGCCGACCAGCTGGGCATTAGCAAAGGCGTGGTGGGCAAGTACAAGCTGCCGGCAGCCGGGTAGTTTTTCTGTCCTTCGCATCGAGCAGGAGGGAAGTGAGTTTCGGGGCCTGATTCAAATGGCTCAGTGCCCAACTCATTCCCCCTCTTTTTATGAAGAAGACCCTTTACAGCATCCTCGGCATGGCTTCGGCCTTATTGCTGGCCGGCGGTGCTACCCAATCCGCGGCCACCACGGCCCCAGTGAGCAGCGAGCAAACCGCCCAGTCGGCCGACTCAACCTCACGCACTCCAAAGCAGGACTCGCCCCAGGCCACTAGCCGCAACAGCCAGGCCCGGGCACAGGTCAATGCCATGAGTTTCGGCGGCGGTCGCCACTTCAGCGATTCGGCCCGGCCGCGCCGCGTGAAGTATGGCAAAAGCCGCTGGATTGTGTTAGCCTAGTGGCTTATAAAAACTATCCTTTAGAAAAGCCCTGTTTCAAATGTGAAGCGGGGCTTTTCACTTATAACGGATATTCTGCGAGGCCTTTCCAATCATCAATGTGGTAAAAGGCGTATTGCCGTAACCAGTGGCGGAACCACAAGAATGGGTGAACCTCTTCGGCCGTTAGCGAACTGACCGAGTGAACAGGCCGGGTAGGAGGAAAGGAATTATCTACTTCTAGTATGTATCCATTTAATGCCGCTTTGATGCCACCTATTGAAAATGTTTCAATGAATAAAAAATAACGGGAGGCAGGGGCAATGTTCAAGCGTTGGGACATAAATCGCCACCGTGTGCCGCGGATTTGAACCTGAACACTGAGCTGACCTTCAGGAGTTGTCCATACCGTAATTTCCCGTTCCTCTTCCGGCGCATGAAAACGCTGAAGCAGCCGGGGCTTTTCGTGAGGCCACCCTCCTTTCGTGAGTCCTTGAACGGTAATGCTGCAATCAGGCAGAGTGGGCGGGAGCTTCGGAAGGGGAATGTGAAATCCTACCTCACAGCGCGAAACAGTTGTGGTGCGAATTTTCATGCCACCCCAGGAAAGAAGTGCTGGATGGATTAACAATTCCCGGCCAGCCAAGTAGCTTCTGCTCAAAACATTTAGTATGCCGTCCTCCTGCCAAATACTAAAGGAATGGTTGGGGTCACTTTTGTCCACAATGTCAATCCTTCCGTCATCAGAAATGAGCCTGAATCCGGCGGGCGTGCATATGCGGTTGTCGGACATCCACAGAAACAGATTTCCATCTTCGTCATATAATCGGGCAGAAAAAAGCACTTCCCCGTCGGACGCAACCTTATAGGAGAGGATGGAATCATCTCCCACCTGAATGAGAATTGGCGTCTCAACGAAAGTGTTGCCTCCCAACCGTACAGCGGGTACCCGGGCTCCGAAAGGGAAGGAAAAGCTTTGCCTGTCTCCTTTCTGGTGGGTTGCTTGGCGGGCTCGAAGTTCAGCGTCGGTTATGCTGCCCTGATGTACCTGGCGGTGGCAGTTGGGGCAAAGAAGAATCAGATTTTCCGCGGTATGTTGGCCCCCTAAATACCAATGTTCGATATGGTGCTGGTCGGTAAGTCGAGTGCCGTCCCAGGCGCATTCGAGAAAATGCTTTGCCTTTACCGCTTTTTGAATGCGTTCAGGAATTTTAGGTCTACTCATAAAACGATTAATTCAAACAAAGCACTATACATCAAGGGCATCCATTCGGTCAATTTCGGCCTGCTTCATGCTCTCGTCCACGTGCACGTATTTCATGGTGGTGCTCAGCTTGGAGTGGCCCATCAGCTTTTGCAGCACGGCCACGTTGCCCCCGAACCGGATGAAGTTGGTGGCGAAGGTTTCCCAGCCCACGGGTAGTGCAGGTGCGTCTGGATGCCGAGCACCGCGGCCATTTCCTGTAGTTGCCGGTTGGTGTATTGGTCCGAGTAATTGAAAAATCCCTCGGTGCCGTTTTCGTCCTGGGCTTCTTGCAAGTAGCGCAAGGCCTTGCGGGTAAGCGGCAGCAGCAACTCCTTGCCCACCGAGTGCCGGCCCTTCTGCGTTTTGATGCGCATTTGCCGGTCCTGCAGCTTGGCCTGGCCGATGGCGTTGAGGTCGCCCAATCGCAGCGAGCTGGTACAGCTAAAGAGAAACTTCTGCAGAATGCGCCGGTGGGCGTGCCCGGGCGCGCACAGTTTATAATAAGCCTCCAGCTTGTCGAATTCGGCCGGCTGCAGCGGCTTCCAGCTGCTTTCGCCCTCGCGCACCGAGAAGTGTTCGTAGGGGTCCACGAAGGGAATCTTCTCGCGCTTCGCCAGGGCTAGGTACGTTTTCACATCCTTGTGTCGGCTCCAGCGGGTGTTCACGTCGCCGTAGCCTTTCCGCTTTAGCCAGGCCTCGAACTCCTCGCCAAACCGGTCAGTGAGGGAATTGAACGGAATCTTCTTGCGGAATTCGGCCAGCTTGTTAAACGTCGAGCGGTGGTTCTTCCACGTGGTTTTGGTGATTTCGCCGGTTTCGTAGCGCGCGTTGATGCGGCTGCTCAGGTAGGTGAGGAAGTCCACCTTGCTGCCACCGGTCTTGTATTCGAGTAGAAACTTGTCTTTGTCGAGCGTGACGCCGGCTAGGTGCCCGTCGGTGAAGACCTTGTTCGCGCGGCCCAGGGCCTGGCCGATGAGCAAGGTGTAGGCCACGGCCTGCTTTTCCCATTCGGCGCCAAAAACTTTTCGCACCGCGACCAGCGCCGCGGCATATTCCGGGCCCTGGTCGGCTTTCGGGCGCTTCGTTAAGCACTCGCCGTTCTCCTCGTCGACCAGCGCGGCCGGCCACGTGATGCCCAATGCAATAGGAATTACCTCCCGGTCGAGGACCACCTGCATGCGCACCTGGGTGGTGCCGTCGGCCCGCGCAGGGGGCCGCACCCGAATCTTAGCTGAGTTGCCCATGCGGCATTTGTAAGCAGTTTGTAAACATTTGTAAGCAAAAACGCCAGAAACGAGGCCCAACCCGGGGGTTGTATGGCTCATTTCTGGCGTTTGCTGTAAAAAAGTACCCGGAGCCGGAGTCGAACCGGCACACCTTGCGGTATTGGTGTTTGAGACCAACGCGTCTACCGGTTCCGCCATCCGGGCAGGATGAACTTCATTCAGAACAATTCCGCTCTGCCGGTATCAGGAGCGGGCTGCAAAGGTAGCAACTTGCTGCTGGATGCGCAACAAATACCGCTTTTTTAGATAGTAGGTGCGGATTTGTTGCAGCGCGGCCGGCCGGTGGTCGGCGGGGAGTTGCTCATAGCCAGCCAATACCGGCTGAATGCCAGCGTCGAGCGTGTCGGCAATGGCCTGGGCTTCGGCGGCTACTTGGGCTTGCACGGCGGCGTCGGGCGAGGTTTCCAGGTCCATCAACTGCTCGTTGAGGTCCATCATGTCCATTAAAAAATCGGGCGGCAGCTGTTCTTGTTTGCCTTCTTCCAGCAAGCCGTGCTGGCGCAGGAGGTAGGCCATGCGCAGGTCGGGGTCGGAGAGGGTGCGGTAGGCGTCGGTGTTGAGGGTGGCCTGGCGCAGCATCTCGGCCTGGTTTTCGGGCGCCGAGGTGGCGTGGAAGTCGGGGTGGGTTTCGCGGCTTTTGGCGTAGTAGAGCCGCTTGAGAGCGGCCTCGTCGGGCAAGAAAGACTCGGGGAGGCCGTAGAAGGCGAAATAATCGGGTGACATAAGCAGAAGCAAGTTCAAAAAGGACTATACGGCTACAACACCGGATTTACCGAAAAGGCCACGGGCGGTGCCGCAAACAGCCGCTTGGTGGCCGGCCACACTTCGCCGAAGAGGGCAGATTTTCGGT
This sequence comes from Hymenobacter sp., assembly GCF_036388155.1. Classification (NCBI taxonomy): domain Bacteria; kingdom Pseudomonadati; phylum Bacteroidota; class Cytophagia; order Cytophagales; family Hymenobacteraceae; genus Hymenobacter; species Hymenobacter sp. The sequence continues at coordinate 42,729 of NZ_DASVSI010000149.1, forward strand.
AGGCGTTGAGGGCGGCCACATCGGCCCAGTGGCTGTAGGTGCAGTACGTGTCGGGGAGGTCGGCGTCTTGCCAAAGTTCCAAGTGCTGGCAGCCCGGCTGCTGGCGAATTCGGTTTTTGGTGGCGTGAAACAGTTCAAGAAAAGCCGGCACTTCGGCGGGCCGGAAAGACATGCGAACTACGCGAATGAGCATGGGAGAAAGGGAGTAAGGTGTAAACTATTCTAATTGAAAAATGTACTATTCCAAATTGTTGACTTAAGCCGGACGTAAAGGTCTGCCACCACCACGCCTTCCTACCAAGCCAACACCGAAACCATGCCGCTGAACAAGGCCGGAATGGAGTGGTTTTTCAAGAACTACCTGCGCACCCCGGCCGATGGGCAAGACCGGCGCGTCAACCTGCTGGCGGCCAACTTGAAAGGCCTGCCGCCCACCACCGTCATCGCCGCCGGGTATGACCCGCTCACCAGCGAAGGCAAAGCGCTGGCTGACAAGAAAGCGCTGGCTGACAAGCTGGAAGCACCCGGCATAAAAGTCAATTACAAGAAGTACGACGGCACCACGCACGAATTATTCGGCATGGCCGCCGTGGTTCCTCAAGCACAGGAAGCCCAAACCGTGGCTGCCGATGACCTAAAAGGCGCGCTTAAACAGCGTTTGGCACGGTGACGCTACCCAAGAAGCTTCCGCCTAGTAGTAGGGCAGGAAGCTTTTTTGTTTTGGGGGAAAAACGAAGCGCGCGGGCGGACTTGGAGCGGTTCAGGCTGGAGTTGCTTGGATGGGTATTGCTGAGAATAAGCAACATAAAGCCAACCTCGACGCTGGACTGGTCGTAAGCACTACCGATACTCCTTCCTGTCTTCACACTTTACCAAAGCTTCTTTCCAATGAAATTCCTTCCTTTCCAGCCTACCACCAAAGCTTGGTTGTTGGCTCCGGCCCTCGCCTGTGGCCTGCTGCTGAGCAGCTGCAACAGCCAGCCTACCGCTACCGAAACCGATAAAACCGCCACCGTGGTGTCGAGCGACATGACCGAAACGTCGGATAGCGCCGCCACCACTGCCCCGGCTGCCGACAGCACCGGCACGGCACCTCAGTAAGTAGCTACCAAAGCACTTATTTAAATCGTAACAAAAAGCCCCTCCTGATTTAGGAGGGGCTTTTTGTTATTCCGTCGGGAAACGCACGTCAATCTGCGAATCGAAGTTAAGGCCCAGCAGCTCCGATGCATTGCCTTGGCAAATGCCCACGCACAGGCAACCCTGGCTGTTGAAGACCACCACGGCCTCGCCGGGAGGCGCAGCAGAGAAGTGGGGGTGAAGCTCGCGCACCACTTCACGGCCAAAGTGCACAGCAAAGCCCCGGCCGTGGCCCACGGCGTCGACAGCTGTGCGCGAAATGTTGGTTATCAGGTTGCCGTAGTGGTCCACGTGGGCCACGTGCCCCGTGATGCGGTGGTCCTGCAGCCGCACCTGGCGGTTGTTGAGCCGGTGAAATTCGGTGATGACGGGGCCGAGGCTGGTCAGGGGTTCGCCCTGGGCCAGGGCCACGGCGGCCGGCAGCAGCACGTCGCGGCTGGGCGAGGGCGTGATGGCGGCCGGCAAGGCCACCAGCTCCTCTGGTTCGCCGTTGCAGAGCAGGGCCAGGATGCCGTTGTCGCCGGCCACAAAATAATGCCCCTCGAAGCGGGCGGCGTGCCAGCCGGGCTCGGGGCCTGCGCCGTGGTCGTCGACGCCGACGAGGTGCACCGTGCCGGGCGGGAAATCCCGAAATACAGCTTGGAGAACGTGAACGGCGTGCGCGATGTTAAAGGGCTCGACGCCGTGGCTAATGTCTACGACCGGCGTCGCCGGGGCCAGTTGCAGAAGCCGCGCTTTCAGCGCCGCCACGTAATGGTCGCGGTAGCCAAAATCGGTTAGCAACGTTATCAAGGCCATGCCCGCGTTCGGTAGTTTTTCGTAGTATTGTTAGTCCGCTCGAACCGGGGCAAAAGTAGCCGGTTTGGGCGGAAAGGACCGTTTCTTTTGGCATTTCTTTCGCCTTTATTCCCCCTCTCTTCCCACTTGGTCGAAAAAATCATCACCCTCGAAAACATGTCTTTGGTCGATTTCCTCGGCCCCGACAACCAGAATATCCGCCAGTTAGCCGCGGCTTTTCCTGGCTCCAAAATCATCAGCCGCGGCAACGAAATAAAAATCCAGGGCCAGACGGAAGTCATTGCCCGCATCAACGATTTGCTCTCCTCGCTCATCGAGCACTACCACCAGTACGGCCAAATCACGGACAAAACCGTGAACCAATACCTCTCCGCTACCAGCGAGGAGGCTGAAGGCCGCGTACTGGCTGCTTCGCCCGACGTGCTCCTTTTCGGGGCCAAAGGCGGCGTCATCAAAGCCAAAACCCCCAACCAACAACGGCTGGTCGATACCGTGATGTCGCACGACCTCACCTTCACCCTGGGCCCGGCTGGCACCGGCAAAACCTACATTTCGGTGGCGCTGGCCGTGCGGGCCCTGAAGAATAAGGAGGTCAAGAAAATTATCATCTCGCGTCCCGTAGTGGAGGCCGGCGAAAGCCTGGGTTTCCTGCCCGGCGACATGAAGGAGAAGGTGGACCCCTACCTGCGCCCGATTTACGACGCCTTGGAAGACATGATTCCGGCTGAAAAGCTGAAATTCTACCAGGAAAACAAAATCATCGAAATAGCCCCGCTGGCTTACATGCGGGGCCGGACGCTGAACAACGCCTTCGTGCTGCTCGACGAAGCCCAGAACACCACGCCCTCGCAGCTGAAGATGTTCCTGACCCGCATGGGCCCCACGGCCCGCGTGATGGTGAACGGCGACCGCAGCCAGATTGACTTGCCTACTCGGCAGAAGTCGGGCCTGATGCAGGCGCTCGACATCCTGAAAAACGTGCCCGGCATCGGCTACGTCGAGATGACGTCGGAAGACGTGGTGCGCCACCGCCTGGTGAAGGAAATCGTGGAGGCCTACGACAAGTATGACAACGACGAAATGGTGCGCCAGGCCCAGCAAAGCGGCGCCAACGGCCTGCGCCGCGACGAGCGCCACGAGCGGCGCCTGCTCGAGTTGCAGCAGCAACAGGCCGAGTTGCCGGTGAGCACCGACCTGCCCGTGAACCACGAGCAGCCCCTGTAATGCATTTATAGCGCGTGTCATCTTCATCTGGCGTCCGCGCAGCGAAGGACCTTCTCACTTTGGAACGTCTTTCGTTCAG